>JBLHOB010000037.1:0-11661 GCA_047619425.1 Myxococcota bacterium | reverse complement strand
ACGCCGGGCACGATTAAGCCGGGGCTGTTGAACTCAGCGTACAGCCCGAGCCCTCCGGCCATGAACAACAAGATGGCGACGTTGGGGTCGGCCAGGAAGTTGAAAATCTTCTGCACGAGGGTCATCTCAAGGTTCACCGCAGGCAAGCCGGCGACTGCCAGCGTGCGCTCTTCGCCATTGATCCGAACAACCCTGCCTTCGACGTTCTTGAGCAGTTCTTCGCGGTTCCCGGCGATCAAGTCGATCACGCCCAACTCAAGGGCCTTTGTCTCGCCTACCGCAACCGATTCGCGCACGGCTTGCACGACCCAGTCGACGTTTCGATTTCGTTCTCGGGCGATCGACTCCATCATGGCGGCGAGTGCGTTCTCGGCCTTCTCCATGCCGACATCGACCGAGCCTCCCGGCAGTGGCGGGTCCTCACCTTCTTCTGTCGGCTTGCGCTCGGTGCCGCCGCCGGCCGACACCGGGTGGGCAGCGCCGATACTTGTGCCCGGAGACATTGCCGCCACGTTCGCCGCGACCGTAATGAAGGTGCCAGCAGAAATCGCCCATGCACCTCGTGGTGTCACGTAAACAATGATCGGAACATCGGCGTTAAGCATCGCCTGCAAGATGTCTCGCGTTGAAGCCACCAACCCGCCCGGCGTATCGAGTTCAATCAATAGTGCCGCCGCGCCGTCGCGCTCACTCGCCTTGATCGCTTCGATCAAGTAGTCGGCCGAGGCCGGGTTAATCGAGCCCGTCACGTTCGCGACGTTGATGTGTCCCGCGCCGCCGGCTGTAGCGCCCTGGCCAAACAACGAGACCGCCGACAAGAGCAGCATCATCGACAACACCAGAATCCGTGCGTGCTTCTTGATCACGATCGATCTCCCAGTAACTTTTCAACCCGGTCGAGCAGTTCGCCCGCAACGAGGTCCTTTACCAATAGCGCGAGTTCTTCGATCTCACCGTCGGGCCAGACAAACGTCACGGCATTCTCGTCGACGTTGAAGCCCGCATCGGTGCGCGAGATGTCGTTGGCGACGATAAAGTCGCACCCCTTGCGGGCGAGCTTGCGCTTTGCGGCCGGGATCACGTCGTGGCTTTCCGCTGCGAAGCCCACAACGACTTGACGTCCGTTGGTCTCGGCAACCTTGGCACACACGTCCGCCAAAATGTCGGGGTTGGGCACGAGTTCGATCGTGATTCCTTCGCCCGTCCCAAGGTCTTCCTTTTTTATCTTGCGATCACTTGCTTGGGCTGGACGAAAGTCTGCGACGGCAGCGGCCTTGATTACCACCGAAGCGTTCGCGAGTTCGCGCAGAACGACTTCGTGCATTTCGAGGGCGCTACCGATATCGATCCTGCGAACACCTACGGGTGTGGCGAGGGCGGTTTCCCCAGCCACAAGTACAACGTCGGCCCCGCGCCGCGCCGCTTCACGTGCGACGGCAAAGCCCATCTTGCCCGACGAACGATTCGTCACACTGCGCACGCTATCGATCGGCTCAGACGTCCCCCCTGCAGTTACGACAACGACCTGCCCTGCGAGACTCGGTGCAGTCAACACGCGTGCTGCGGCTTCGGCAATATCGGCTGGCGACGACATGCGCCCTTCGCCCTGCCAGCCACATGCGAGTTCGCCCGAGTCTGGCCCGATCATCTCCACCCGTCGCGCCTTCAATTGTGCGAGGTTGCTCTGGGTCGCTTCGTGGTTCCACATATTGACGTTCATGGCGGGAGCAATGAGGACCGGTGCCTGAGTCGCCAGCACTACGGCAGTCACGAGATCATCAGTAATACCGTGGGTCATCTTCGCAATCACATTGGCGGTGGCCGGCGCAACGATCACGAGATCGGCCCAATCCGCGAGTGCGATGTGATCGATTTCTCCGCTGCCCGAGTCAAAGAGATCATCGCCGGCGGGATACTGGCTGAGGGTCTCGAGCACCATGGGCGAGACGAATTCAGTCGCTTCCCGGGTGAGCACGCAGCGGCACGAATGCCCGGCCGTTGTGAGCGCCCGAACAATTTCCGGTGCCTTGTAGGCCGCAATCCCTCCGGTCACGGCAAGGACGATGCGCCGCGGGTCCATGGCTCGTCTCTCCCTGCTTCCCTGGATCTGGTTTCGACTTGGACACCCACACGCCTAAAAGGCGTGAAGTGCTGCTAGAACAGGAGCTTACACAACGCCGATCGTGCGTTCAACGCACGCACATCGCGGAAAAACAACAGACGCCAGGGCAAGACCCAGGCCCGCTCATTCGGTGCCGAGTTTTTCGTACAACCGCTTTGCGATTAACTCGGGGACAAAGTCGTCAATGTTGGCGCCGAATCGCACGAGTTCTTTGAGGCGCGACGAACTTACATATAGATACTCCTGCCGCGTCATCAGAAATATCGTTTCGACGTCGGGCTCGAGGTGGCGGTTCATCAAGGCCATCTCAAATTCATATTCAAAGTCGGCGATCGCGCGGAGACCACGAATAATGACCGTCGCCCCCATCGAGCGGGCGTGTTCAACCACGAGCCCTGAAAACCCCTCAACTCGGACACCGTCCATGCCGGCGGTTACCGCTTCGAGCATATCGATACGCTCTTCGTAGCTAAAGCATCCGGTCTTGCCGACGTTAATCGCGACCGCGACGACAACCGTGTCAAACGCCTGGCGAGCGCGCTGAATGAGATCGATGTGTCCGTTTGTCGGTGGATCAAAGCTCGCCGGAAATAAAGCAATCGTCGCAGGTCGAACGACTTCGGCCGAGTCCTCGGCTCTCCGAATGGGCCCTGTTTCGCTACCAGCGCTGCTCTTTGCCATTTCCACTCCCTGCACGGTACCTAGCCATGTGATCACAGTGTCGCCCATAACTCGCTCGTCGATGACCTCAAGTCCGGTACCGACAACGGACGGCAGAGGATGGCGCTTCGCGCTCTCCACTACCAGCGTACCGCTTGCTTCAAGCAAATTTGCGGCCCCGATTTGCGCGATCGTCTGGCCAAACACATCTGCGTCATACGGTGGGTCCATCAAAATTAGGTCGAAGCGATCGCCGCGCTTGGACAGCCGGCGCAGCCCCTTTGCGACATCGCCGCGGATCACCTCACTGCGCGCCTCAATATCGAGAGTCCGCAGATTTTTGGTCAGGACCTTCAGTGCAGGGGCCGCCCGTTCAACAAATGTCGCCCGACGCGCCCCTCGGGAAATTGCCTCAATACCGAGAGCCCCGGTGCCAGCGAATAGATCGAGGACACTGCGATCAGCCAGGTCGCCCAGCCGGGAGAAAAGAGATTCCCGCACACGGTCGGACGTGGGCCGCACGCCGTCGGGCGGTGACGCAAGCGGGCGACTGCCCAGTATTCCAGCAACAACTCTCACTTTTTTCACCTCGACACAAAATAATTTCACAAATAATTATTGCAACAGCCTATTGCCACGCGGAGCGTAACCAACCCCATACGCCTGACACCCAGCTCAGTAACTAAGGTCTTAACCCTAGGAAATTCCCCGTAAATACCGAACGGAACGTGCAATAAACCCAACATTTCGGCCTTCACTTCCCGACCGACGAGCCAATGCCGAATCGAAACAATAAAGCGTCCCCTTATTGGGCATCACGTGATGAAGTCAGTAACGCACCATAGTGTCAACAACCGTCGGGGAGGGTTGAAGGTATTTGCGTGCTGCGTACACTGAAATCGGACGATGGCTTGCAATGTTCGTTCAGAGCAAACCGCCGACTAAAAAGGCTCAGCACTATAGTTCTTCAGGCCAATCTCGCTGCAGAGGTTCATCCGTGTGTTACAGCGGAACGCCACGAGAAAGCTGCACAGAGCTAACCACGGCACATTATTTGCGGTGAACATGAAGAAGTTTTTTGAGACGATTGTCTCAAAAAAATAGCATGTGTCTAACAACGTCGGGCGTTTTCGGAATGCAAGTCGATCACATAGAACTGCGAGCCTATGCTCAACTCGAGAGTCAGCACTCGAGATCAGTTCAGATCGCCCGAACCAAACCACCCAGACACGACCAACCCGAATAGAGAGCAGAGGACAACCCATGGCAGGAACATCGATCAATCGCCTCAAGAAGAAACTTCCCGAGCGCATCTCGCTCGTTCGTGGAGACCGATCACAGCGACAATTCGCTCGTGACCTTGGAGTTTTCCAGCAGAACGTCAATCGCTACGAAAACGGGACCACCCCGCACACGGACTTCCTGATCACGTTGGCCGTCAAAGAACAGGTGAGTCTAGACTGGCTGCTTCTCGGCAAAGGCCGCATGAAGAAGAGGTAGTACTGGGTCAGTTGCCGCGGGCCCTATCCACCCAGAAAGCACCCGGCCAACCCGGTTCGTCTGGTTCGCCCGGTTCGTCTGGAGATTTAGGGCCCGTAGCACCTCCCAACGGCCTGAGACGCTTCTTGTCTCGCGATGCGCATCCTCTGCGCACGCTCTGCCGCACCGCAACAAATTTCGCGAGCGACGCGCTACCCAGTTTTGAGAAACAGGTTACCCTTTCGTTCGCACGAGTTTCCCCCGACTCAACCATTCACGCGATGGCAGGAATGCCCCCCACTCAACCGACAGGCATCACGAATTCGACTCTCGATTTTCCAGGGCACACTTCTTGCTCTATCCAAGCTTTGTCTAGAGCCGCATGGAGCGACTTCGACAACCTGAGGATCGAGCGTTCTATGCTGCATGGCCTAGCCATACTTACGTTGCTGCTCACTTTCGCAGACCACTGGACGACCTACCTGTGCCTACGTGCACCGATTGAGGGCTGGCAAGTCGTCGAGGCAAACCCCGCCGTCGAGTTGCTCTTTCGCGGCAGCGGCCTGATCGGTGGCCTGATGATCGACAGCGCCTTCACGATCTTCGCCGTCGGCTTCATTCTATATACACAACGTTTTCAGACCCGTATCAAGGAAACCTTCCTGGCCTTCATCGTTGTCACGACGGGCTACGCCGTCGTCAATAATCTCGGTGCGATATCTGCCCTTGGTATTTCACCGCTTGGATTCAGTTAAATGAAGCAGCGAATCATACTCGGCGCGCTCCTGCTCTGCGCAGTCATGTATCTCATCGATACGGCGGCGTTTGATGGAGCCCTTGCGGAAAGCGCATTCTCCAACCCTGTGGACAGCGATTCGATCGCAGCCGTACCGTCGGTCGACGCGGCCCCCGCATCTCGCCTATCTCCGATCGAAACCGAACACCTCGCACCGACAGTGATCCGCGCCGCCGCGTTGCCCAGTAATCCCGACGAGCGGGCCGTGCTTTCCTTCTTGCGCAGCCGCCACACCGCAATGTCTGAACGCGACGAAGAGAACGTAGCTCGGGCAGTCGTCCGTGAGGCCAACCGTCACGGCTTAGACCCAGCTCTTGTGCTCGCGGTCATCCAAGTCGAAAGCGGCGGCTACTACCTCGCAGAATCGCACGTTGGCGCCATGGGGCTGATGCAACTGCTCCCCTCCACAGGCGAAGAACTCGCTCGTAAACTCGGGCTCGACTGGCGCGGTGCCGATTCGTTGTATGACCCGGTCCTCAACGTGCAGTTGGGCACCGCGTACATCAAGCATCTCGCCGACCGCTATGACGACGTCTCGACAGCGCTTGCCGCCTACAACTGGGGCCCCGGACGAATCGACCGACGACTTCGAGCGGGTACCGCGGTGCCGTCGAAGTACATCAATCAGGTGATGAAGGCCTTCGACGTGTCGTCGAGCCGACGCGATGCGGCTCCGGCCCGCGGTTAAGTCGCAGGGCTCTGCTCGTCGCTACACTTCGCCTAGTCACCTGGTCACCCAGTCGCCCGATCACCGACGCTAAGGCGTCGCGGACGTTGCCCGGGTCAAAGACGATGCGCTTGTCTCGTCGACCTAGGCTAGTCGCTGTTCCCATTCGCGAGTAGCGCGACGAAGTCGTCGAGGCCGTCCATCGCTGCTGCATCCCCCTGGCGACAGTCGTTTGCGAGGACCGAAAAAACGACGAGTTCGCGAACGCCTTCGCGCCCCGGGACGCGTATGTGAGCAAGCCCGGACAACCCTGTCACATTATTGAGTAGCCCCGTTTTGGCGCGCGCGCGGTCCATGGCCTTCTCGGCTCGCTTCGTGAGCGTGCCGTCTCGAGCGGCAATTGGCAGCGACGCGAGCAGCTCGGGGCCCCAGGTAAACGACTTCAACGCCGCGCGAAGGGCTTGCACAAAGGCCCGAGGCGAGGCCCTGTCGTGGTACGACAAGCCGGAGCCGTCAACCAACTCAAACCCGCTTCCGTCGACGCCACGTTCGATAAGTCGCTTGCGCATTTCAGGGACACCCGCTTCCCAGCTTCCGATGCCTTCGGTCGCTGCGGCACCCATTTGTTTTACAAGCGCCTCGGCGATCCCGTTGTTGCTGTACTTCATGAACAACTTGACAATGTCGGACATGGGTTTGCCCTTGAAGCTATGGAAGATCTCCGCCGCTTCGGGGGCCACACCCGTGCGCGTGACACCGTCAATTCGGATCCCAACGGCGGCCAACTGCATGCGCAGCACGGCGCCGGCATAGCGTTCGGGGTGTACCACACTGCGGTAATAGGTTTTGGGCTTGTCTCCAACCCGCATCCCACCGCGAATCGTGACGACCTCACGTTGCTCGCCCGCCTTGCGATCGACCACAATCGTACGGCGCCGCTTGCCCCCTAGAGTCGTGCCCCCGTTTGAGAGCTCAAGATAGGGCGTCGGCGGGTTGATGATCACCAATGCGGGATCCCCCACCTTTTTGCCCGGGCGCACCGTGACGGCGAAGCTTCCGTAGTTGGCATTGAGGGCACCCACCGGTGCGTGGTAGGCGCGAGACGAAACTCCCTTCACCGTCGGATGCCAACGCACGCGGTCGAAGTGGGAGTCGTCGAGAACGAGGTCCCCCTTCACATGGGTGAGCCCTGCTTCGCGCAGCTCGGCGGCGAGTCGCCACCAGCCTTCGTTGGTGATGGCCGGATCGCCGGCACCCCGGACATAGAGATGAGTGATCGAGCCATCTCCGCGCACGGGCTCGATCGCCCGAAGCTCGGTTTCAAATTGATGGGTTGGCCCGAAGGCATCGAGAGCGGCAAGTGCTGTGAGAATTTTGGCATTCGAAGCTGGAATCTGGAGTCGGTCGGGCGCTCTTTGGTACAAGACTGCACCGTCGCGCTCGCGCACGACGAGCGCCGACACGGTTGCCCCCGCCAGCCCTTTCGTCGAAAGCACACGATCCAGTGCGCGGGTTCGCGTGGTCTCGTGTGGCTCACCCGTCCCTTTACTCGACTCACTTGTCTTATCGTTCGACTCTTCACTCGTTCTGGGATTTGCGGCAAACCCGGGCTGCGCTGCTGCAAATAACACGCTCGCGGCAGCAATTGCCAGCGCGACCCCTCTTCCCCACTTCACTGCGATTTTTAGAATGCGCATTTGACCTTACCGAAAAACGGTTACAATTCTCGCGGGCTCATCTTCAATGGTCTTTTGGGGGGATCGAACAACTCGGTTCGACTCTCTAAAGGTATCGGGGAGAATAGAGTCCGGCAATCGCCGGGCTTGAGTCGCGCGCCACTGGACTGGGGGGTTCTGGTGCTCAATTGGGTTTGGCTCGGACTAATACTGACCTCGATCGTCTATGGCGCCTTCACCGGCAATATCGGCGACGTATCGAAAGCCATTAGCGACGGCGCAAAAAGCGCCTTCGAGTTGGTTATCGGTCTGGTCGGCGGCATGGTCTTCATGCTGGGCATCATGCGGGTTGCCTTCGATGGCGGCTTACGTGACATCATTGCCAAAGCTCTGGCACCGCTGCTGCGACGATTGTTTCCCGATATTCCGGCAGACCACCCCGCCATGGCGGCCATGGTGATGAACATGGCCTGCAACCTGATGGGCCTCGGCAATGCGGCGACTCCCTTCGGCATCAAGGCCATGAGCGAGTTGGCGAAGATCAATCGCCATCCGGGCTCAGCCAGCAACGCGATGGTGCTGTTTCTCGCGATCAATACCTCGTCGATCAACCTCTTCCCGCCCACGGGCACCATCTTTGTGCGCGCCGCTGCGGGGTCCGCCGACCCGTTTGCCATCTGGCTGCCGACCCTGTTTGCGACCATCTGCTCAACACTTGGCGCAGTCGGCTTCTACTTCTTGTTGCGCAAACTGCCCATGTTCAAGCACGAGCCGCTGAGCGATGCCGAACTGGCGCTGCTCGATGCTCAAGAAGACAGCGGCTTTGATTCCGACGATGTCGAGATCCCCCCCTCTCGCGAGTACGCACCCATGGGCGCCCGACGCGCGATTGTCGTTTACGGCGTATGCATCGCAACGCTCACGGGCATGGCTTTTAACGCCAACGACATGCTCAACGAAAAGAGCGCGGCCGACGTCTTCTTCACCCTCGCCAACGCTTGGAGCTTTCCGCTGCTGATCGGCGGCTTGCTGTTGTTTGGCTTTGCTCGGGGCGTGCGCGTTTACGAATCAATGGTCGAAGGCGCAAAGGAAGGCCTCTCGGTTTCGGCGCGCATCGTGCCCTATCTCGTTGCCATCCTCACGGCCGTCGCGATGTTCCGCGCATCGGGAGCACTCGACTCTTTAATCGGCTTGATCAACCCGATTACGAAACCCTTGGGCGTACCGGCCGAAGTCCTCCCAATGGCGCTGCTGCGCCCCTTCTCGGGGACCGGCGCGTTTGGGATCATGAGCGAAACCCTCACGGCTCACGGGCCCGACACCTTCATTGGCTTTTTGACCAGTACGCTGCAGGGATCAACCGAAACTACTTTCTATGTACTCGCGGTCTACTTTGGTGCGGCGCGGATCAGCCAAGGACGACACACCCTGCCCGCATGTCTGGCCGGTGACTTTGCGGGCTTCGTCGGCGCGGTGGTGGCATGTCATCTCTTCTTCAATTAAGTGACAACGGCCAACGCGACGCACTCGCTGCGTTGGTCAAGCGAGAGTTTGGTGCGACGCTCGAGAGCACGACCCCTATCTCTCCGGGTCTTGGCAACCGTCGCTTCTTTCGACTGCGACTTGCCAACTCGACAGGCGAAGCGCCAGCGAGCGTAATCGTTCGCGCCGAGGCGGAAGAAAGCACAGACAAACGCGCGCAAGGCGTCGCCCCCGAGCCCGCTCTCGAACCGTTGCGAACCTTCCTCGACACCGCCGGCGTCCCAGTGCCAAAGGTCTACGCCGAGGATTCAGATCTCTGCGTATTGCTCCTCGAAGATGTCGGCGACAACAGCCTTGAGCACGCGGTGGCTGGAGCTTCGACGGACGACCGAATTGCGCTCTACCAGGAAGCCTGCGCGTTGATCCCAATGTTGCAGCGGCTCGAAGCACCTGAGCCCGTGATCCCCGCCTTTGAGCGCTTTCTCGATCGGGCGCTACTGCAGAGCAAGGCGGAGCGCGTCATTGGCTGGGCGTTGCCGTGGTGGCTGGGTCGGCCGCCAAATAGCGGCGAGCAAGAAGTCGTGAAGGCGGTGTACGACCGCATCGCCGACGTTTGCGAAGACGCCCCTGCACGGTTGTCTCATCGCGACTTGAAAGCAGCGAACATCCATATTCGAGAGGGTGGCGCTGTGGGTGAACGTCTGGTTTTGATCGACATTCAAGGCGCCTTCATGGCGCCGCCCGAATACGACCTCGTATGCCTGCTGCGCGACTCGCACGTACGCCTTCCCGCACAAGAGGTCGCGCTCCATATTGCATCGACGCGCGTCGCCCTGCCCGACGCTCCCAAAGAAGCCGAGTTCGCTGAGCGCTTTGCGCTGCTTACCCTTGCCCGCGTCGCAAAAGATGCCGCCCACTATATTCACGCTTCGATCCACGGAGAGGATGCGCGCTACCTCCCGTTTGTCCCAACGGCCCGAAAGGTTCTCAAGGAGGCGGTCGCCCGTTGCTCTGACACCGACCCGGTGTTGCAGCGGTTTGCCGATTTAATTTACGACTTCAAAGAACCCCGTGGCTTGCACGACTCAGAGCCCCAATGACCCGGGCAATGATCTTGGCGGCAGGCCTGGGCACCCGGCTGCGTCCACTCACCGAAATTCGTGCAAAACCAGCTCTGCCCGTTTGCGGCATACCGGTTATCGCGTATTTGTTAGAGTTGCTTCACCACCACGACATCAACGACGTCATTGTAAACTTGCATCATTTGCCGAATTCGGTTCGAGACGCAGTAGAGGAATTCAAGCCGAGCGGACTCACGGTCAGCTACTGCGAAGAAGCGACACCTCTTGGCACCGGCGGTGGCATTCGTGGGGCCCGAGAGTTCCTCATGGAATCGGACCCTTGCCTTGTGATGGCCGGAGATATGCTGCTCGATCTCGATCTCACCGCGCTCATAAAGCGGCATCGCAGCCGTCAAGATCTCGCTACGCTGGTACTTAGGGAAGATTCAAGAGCCGGTCGCTTTGGTTCGATCGGGATCGACGAAGGAGGCGCCGTGCGACGTATCGCGGAAAGCTTCGACCTTGGAAACGAACACGCGGCCGGCGTTTTTCTGGGCGTGCGTGTCTTCTCGCGCCGTGCGCTTGAGACCCTGCCCGATCGCGAAAACTTTGAAGACCTACGCGATTGGCTCGTTCCGATCCTCTCCGAAGGCAAAAAGACAATCACTGCGGAGTTACTCCCCCAGGACCAATGCACCTGGGAGCCCGTCGGCACCCCCGACGAGTATCTGCGAGCAAACTTCCAGCCTCCGACACTGCCATTTTTCGACCCTATCCAAGAGGCGCAAAAGCGCGGTGTCACGTTGACCGATGACGTAGTTATCGGCGCTGGGGCAACCATCGAAAGCGGCGCCCAGCTCTCACACTGTATTATTTGGGACGGGGAAACGGTGCCCCGAGACACCAAGGCAGAGGACGGCGTGTTCGCAAACGATCAATTCCACTCGTGCAAGGAGCGCTCGTGATCGACGTTCACTTCATCGGCACAAGCGACGCCTTTGGGGCCGGCGGACGACGCCAGGCGGCCTTTTTGCTGCGCGAGCCCAACGGCTGCGTGATGGTGGACTGCGGCATCACGACCAACACCGGCCTCACGGCCGAAGGTGTGAACCGCAACGACATCGACGCGATCCTGGTCAGTCATTTTCACGCCGACCACTTCGGCGGCATCCCGCTATTCCTGCTCGCATCCCTTTATCAAGACGAGCGCACTACGCCTTTGGTGATTGCTGGCCCGCCTGGCATTGAAACCCGTGTCACCCAGCTGGCCGCCGCGATGGGGCATCCTATACCGGGGCGCGAATGGAGCTTTGATATCAGCTACCGCGAACTTCCAGCGGGACGCACCGCAGACATCGGCCCGGCAAGCGTCACCTCGTTTGAAACGAAGCACAACAAAGATGTATGCCCCCACGGCTTACAGATTCAGATGGCGGGCAAGAAGATCGTCTATTCGGGTGACACCGGATGGTTTGATGAGCTACCGCAGTTTTCGAGCGGCGCCGACTTATTTGTTTGCGAGTGCACGTACTGCACCGCCGAATTCGAGATGCACTTGAGCCTTGACATTATCGAGCAGCGCGAGGCCGACTTCCAAACTGATCGGCTGATCCTTACGCATCTCGGCACGGAGATGAGCAAGAACCGCGGCCAGGTTGATTTCGAGTTGGCCGACGACGGCCTGAAGGTCGAGATCTAACGAACGGCCTCCCGTTCAC
>JBLHOB010000036.1:0-11758 GCA_047619425.1 Myxococcota bacterium | reverse complement strand
TCCCCGCCCTCGCGAAGACCGTCGACGAATATCTGCCGGGAGCCGACCGACCGCCCGAAGAACTCAACGCCGCACTCGCCTCACTCGCTGAGCGCTTCACCCTCAAGGTTGCGATACGACAAGGCAATGAGATCATCGCGTCGAACAACGATGAAGTTGCCGCTATCGCTCGCGAATACGAACCGGACGACAGCCTCAACCGTTTCCGCCATCACACACTGCTGCTAGGCATCAGCGGAGACCGCACGATCTTCATTCAACACGAACGTCCGAGCGGGTTTTCCCGCCTTGGCGCAACCATCGTGTTCATTGCGGCCCTGGGCCTCGCGGTTGGCATTGGTGCCTTCCCTCTTGTCCGCCGGCTAACCGGCAGACTCGAACGATTGAATGCGCGCGTCGAAGATCTCGGCAGCGGGGACCTCTCTACTCGAGTGGCTGTCGAGGGAAAAGACGAAATCGCCGAGCTCGCCCAGAGCTTCAATCAAGCAGCCGATCGCATCGAAAGACTCGTAAACGCTCAGCGCAGCCTGCTTGCTTCTGCATCCCACGAGCTACGGACGCCTTTGACGCGGATGCGGATGGCCATCGAACTACTCGAAAACGACAACACCCGACCCGAGATCCACGAGCGAATCGTGCGCGACATCGCCGAGCTCGACGAACTCGTGGGCGAGCTTCTGCTCGCAAGTAAACTCGACAGCCTCGACCGCCTCGAAGCAACCGAAACCGTCGAACTGCTGGCGATCGTTGCGGAGGAGGGAGCGCGAGTTCACGCGACCACAACCGGCGAAAACATGCAGCTCATCGGCGACCCTCGGATGTTGCGAAGGCTCGTGCGAAACCTTTTCGAGAATGCGCAGCGCTACGGCGCGGGCTCGCCCATCGAGGCGCGCGTAGAAGCCGAGCCAACAGGCAGCGTCCGACTGTCCATCGAAGACCGTGGCCCCGGCGTCCCCGGCGATGAGCGCGAGAAGATCTTCGATCCGTTCTATCGACCCGCAGGCACGCGTGAGACCGCAGATGGGGGCGTCGGCCTTGGCCTTTCGCTCGTTAAGAAGATCGCGGTCCACCACGGTGGAGATGTGCGCTGCCTAGCCCGAGAAGGCGGCGGCACGCGCTTCGAAGTGCGCCTCGCGACTCGCCCCAAAGCCTGATTCGCGTCTACTTCTACGACAAAGAAGGCAACCACTGGGAGTTCGGCGAATACACGACGGACGGCATCTCAAAGCGAAACGACTGCGAAATCGAGAGTTTCTAAATACCCCGTCTGGCTCCTGCGCTCGGCGCGAGACGCACAGAAAGCTCACGTCTTGCAATGAAGTATGCTCGCGTCATGCTGCGACTCTACGACTATCACGAATCGGGAAACGCCTACAAAGTGCGCCTACTGCTCACGCAGCTCGACTGTGAGTTTGAACGAGTGCACCTGGACATCCTCACCGGCGAAACACGCACCAAGGATTTCGAAGCCAAAAATTTAAACCAACGCGTGCCAGTGCTCGAACTCGCTGACGGTCGCTGCCTAGCCGAATCCAACGCCATCTTGCTGTATCTAGCCGAGAACACGCCGCTGTTGCCAAAGGATCCGTACGAGCGAGCTCTTGCAATCCAGTGGATGTTCTTCGAGCAGTACAGCCACGAACCCTACATCGCCGTCGTGCGCTTTTGGCACTTCTCACAGACCCTCGATCAACACACGGACGAACTCGATGCGAAGGTTCAGCGCGGCTACGAAGCCCTCGACGTCATGGAACGTCACTTAGAAGGACGCGAGTTCTTTGCGGGCAAGCAATACAGCACAGCCGACATCGCACTCTTTGCGTACACCCACGTCGCTCACGAAGGCAAATTCGATCTGGCGCCATACGACAACATCAACGCCTGGCTCACTCGGGTAGCGGAGCAACCCGGGCACATCGGCATCGAAGAGCCGGCGGGAACACTCGTCTGCGCTTAAAGCCGCTTACGTCCGCTTAGCGAGTCGCGCCTCGAACTTCTTTCGAACCTCGGGCCAATCATCGTCGGTGATTGAATACATCACAGTGTTCCGCTCGTGGCCGTCGGCGAGAATCATCTGTTTTCGCAACACGCCTTCGCGCACCGCACCGAGTTTGGCAATCGCGGCCTGGCTTTGCAGATTTCGTTCATCCGTCTTCATTTGCACGCGAATGGCGCCCAGGGTCTCGAAGGCGTGGCGCAGCATCAAGAACTTCGCTTCGGGATTTACCTCGGTGCCTTGAAAGGGCTTGGACACCCACGTAAAGCCGATCTCAAGGCTGCGGTGCTCAGGGCGAATATCGAGAAAACAGGTAATCCCAACCGCGCGCCCGTCAGCCTGCAAAACGGTTGCAAACGGAAGCCAATCCGGGGCCGCTCCCAAACCGGCGATTTGCTCGCGAAAGCCTTGGGGCGACAACTCTCGGGGCGGGAAGTGAAAAACAAAGAGATCCTCAGTTGCGACCTCGGCGAGATCTTCGGCATGGACCTCGTGCAATGGCTCGAGCCGAACTGCACGTCCCTCGAGTACTACGGGTTCAACCTTCATCGTTCTGTACCGCCTCCTACCAGAGCACGCCTGCTGCTCAGCGCAAATTCGTTATTCTTTGCGGGCAACGGCTCGTCGGCAGTCTAGTGCATCAAAATAAACCGACGAGCAACGAGCACAAGGACCCGTGAGCTTGGCGAAGCGAAAAAAAGCCACATCAAAAGAAATGACTTCGGATGAAAAGCCGAGCGCACCCCAGCAGCACGGTGCGGGAAGTTTTGCCGAAGCCGTGTCTACGATGCCGGACGTTGCGCCCATGGATCGCAGTCATCTAAGCGATCATGCTCCTCCCAATAACCCCGGACAGACGCCCCCTCCAAAGGGCGGCTCGACGGCGGCTAAGGCATCTCGTTCGAACACGGCTCCCACCGCTAAAACCAAGCCCGCCGCCAGAGCAACTCGAAGCGAAATGCGGCAGTTGCGCGCCGGGAAGATTCGACCGCACCAAACCATTGACCTACACGGTTTCAACCGCGACGACGCCTACCGGCGCTTGTGCAACGCCGTGCCGCGAGCCTTTGCGAGTGGCGCTCGCTGCGTGCTGGTCGTCCACGGCAAGGGGCAGAATTCGGCTAACGGCCAAGCCGTCCTGCGAGACGCATTGGCGATCTGGATCGAAGAGCAGCCACTGATCTCCTGGGTGACGGGACACTCGATCGCCCAGGGCCGAGACGGGGGCAGCGGTGCATCCTACCTGCTGTTGCGCGGCTTCATTGAGCGCGAATAGCTACCGGCAACTCCCCAAAAAAAACCGCGAGACAAAAGGGGTTTAACCCTCTCGATCTCGCGGGCAAACCCAGACAAGCACCGCCGCGGCGATACCCCAGTATTCAATGAATCGCACCCTGCGATTCGACGGCAGCGTTTGTCTGGATCGAATAGCTCGCTCTTAAAGGCACAAACTAGTCACAAGATCGTGTCACCTCCACTCGCATTGCCCTCAGGGGTATTTTCCTCAAGTCTTTGTATTTGGTCGACTTTCGAGTTTTTCTGGCTCTCGCTCACATTCTTTGCACGTCTGAGGTCGCGAGCTCAATAGATTTACTATGTTTAGGGGGCACGGCTTGGGCACCGCGCAAATACCATTTCAGTGACACGAGACTCGACGAATTTTCAAATCGTCGGTGACCCTCGCGCGCGAAATGGAAGGAGCGCTGCGCGATGCCCCAGATCAATCAGCCGATGTTGGCCGACACCCAGGCCACTCTCACTTCATCCCCTTCAGATCAGCACGTCGACCTGACCGAGACTCCGATCGAGTCTCATCCCAGTGCGCGGGTAAAGTCTCGTCGCGCCAAGCCGGCTGTGCGCCGGGTGCCGCGACAAGAACGCTCTAAGGTTCTTGTCGACTGCATTCGAATCGCCGCTGCTGAGATCTTGCAAAAAGACGGTCCGAAGGCTCTCACCACCAACAACATCGCAGCGCGCGCTGGCGTCAGTATTGGGTCGCTCTACCAATACTTCGCAAACAAGGAGCAGATTCTTCAGGAAGTGTTCCGCGAACACGCAGATCGCAACTTTGAGGACTCTCGCGAGTGGGCCAGCTGCACGCACTCACTGCCGTTGCGCGAAGTCATTGCCTTGATGGTCGAGCGAGCCGTTACGCGGCACCGAGAATTCCATTCGTTTCATCCCGAGTTCTACCAACGGCATCACCGCGAACTGCACATCGGTTTGCGGCCGAAGCCCGAGAACAACGGCATCGACGGCGAGCCTTACGCAGTAGCGTGGCTTCGCGGTGTCTTCAGCACGAGGCTCAACGAGCTGCGCGTGCCCGACGCTCGCTTGGCATCGGTTGCACTCGCGCACAGCGTATCGTCGACTCTTCACGGCATTGTCGAGAACGACGCAAGCCTGCTGTATGAAGACGGGCTTGCCGAGAATCTCACCGACATGGCCTGTGGACTCGTTGTACGCGACGAGCCCGTGGGCATGCGCCACGTCACACATTGTAATAGCTGACGATTTCGACGAGCTTGCTGGCACTGTGTAACGACTCGCCTCAACAGCGATGAACCGCACCCTGCCGTCACAAGCGAATGCTCAATTCAGTCATCACTACTGCGTGTAACGCTAACGATGTAGCCGTCGACAGAGACAACCCGGACGCTTGCTCCACAGCAAATTTCCTCGGTCGCGGGTTCGGCCCGTGCGGACCAGTGCTCTGCTCCAATGCGGACTGTGCCGGTTGGTGCCAGGTGCTTCTCGACGGTGCCGACTTTTCCCACCAGGGCCTCCGTTCCGTGAGGAGGTCCCGGTTCGTAGGCCGAGCGAACGAAGCGATACATCACAGCATCCTTGATGCACCAGCCCGCAAAAAGCGCGAACGCCATGAGGGCAGTAATGAAGCCGGAGTAATGGAAACCCGTGAGCAAGATCGCCACGAGCACGGCTCCAGGTATCTGAAGTACCAGATACTTCCGTAGTGTTTTCCGCGAGTCACTTTTTTCCACGTGCCTACGCTAACGCTTTCTCGGGGCCTGGGTCCACTTTGCACACGGTCTCGGATGCCCCGCCACGCGCTGGGATTGTTGCTAAGGTTCGACCACCAATTGAGCAGCACACCATTACGAGCACTCACAAACCCACGCTGCTGGAGACTCGAGCTTGAAGGCGCTTATCTTCGACACGGAAACCACTGGCATGGTGAAGTGGAAGCAACCGCCAGAGCATGCGGGCCAACCCGATCTCGTCCAGTTGGCCATGTTGCTGGTCGAGCGCGACGACTGGACGGTCAAGACTCGCGCGTCCTTCATCGTGCAGTTGGCCGATGGCGTCAAAATCGAGCCCGAAGCCGAGGCGACCCACGGCATCTCAGCTGCCCAATGCGCCAACTACGGCGTGGCGCCGATCGTGGCGGTATCGCTCTTCAACCAGCTCTGCATGCAGGCCGACACCATTGTCGCCCACAACATCAGCTTTGATCAAAGCATCATGCTCACCGCCCTGCATCGTCTCGGCAACAAGCCGAACCGAATGGAAGGCAAGACGCTGGTCTGCACAAAAGAAGCGACGACCGACGTCCTGAAGCTTCCGGGCAAGTACGGCAACTACAAATGGCCGACTCTCGCGGAAGCCTACCGCCACTACACGGGCCTCGAAGTCGAAGGCGCCCATGACGCACTCGCCGACACCCTGGCTTGCCTTGAGGTGTATCGCGCGCTGGTGTCCGAAGGCATCGTCCCGTAGCGATCGCCCGCTTGCCATCGCTCCGTTGCCAAGTAAGCGCAGCGGTACTTCACGAAGCAAGCGCCCTTCGCAACGCCCAAAACTAGGCGGCGGATTTGCGTGCGCCTACAAGTGCCTCAACCGCGTCGCCGATCCCGTCGACACTGAGTGGATACATCGGAAACATCTCGGCCACGATTCGAGCGGTGCGGGTACTTTGCCAGATCTTTTCCGGGTCGGGGTTAACCCAGACGGTGCGCAAAAAATGTTCGTCGATGCGCTTGAGCCATTCGACACCCGGCGTCTTTGACTCGAGCCGCGGATTGATGTTGCCGCGAGGCGAGAGCAGCTCAGCGGGGTGCATCGAGGCGTCGCCCACGATGATCACCTTCCAACGCTCATCGAGCTTGCGCAGCACGTCGCCGGTAGGCACCGAATCTTTGCGAGCGAGAGTCGCGTTTTTACACAGCAGATCATAAACACAGTTGTGAAAGTAGTAGGCCTTGAACTCTCGCAAACCGCGCTCTTCGAGCAAGGCTGTGAGCAGGCGGCTCATCGGTTCGTAGTACGGGTCCATCGTGCCACCGACATCCATTAACAGGAGCAGGCGCACGTTATTTTTGCGCTCTGCGCGAAATACCAACTCGATCTCGCCGGCGTTGCGACACGTCTCGTCGATGGACTCATCCAGATCGAGCTCCGTCTCTGGCCCCGTTCGCGTCAGCTGTCGCATTCGCTTCAGTGCGAGCTTCATGTTGCGCAGGTCGAGGGTGGTGTCGGTTCGATACTCCGCGTACTTGCGGTCTTCGGCGACCTTCATCGCGGAACGGTTCTTGGCTGGGCCTCCGACGCGAATCCCCGTTGGATGTTCGCCACCGTGACCAAACGGTGAACGACCGCCCGTACCAACCCATTTGCCGCCGCCGTCGTGTCGCTCGTCTTGTTCGGCAAGCGTCTCGAGGAAGCGCTGCATCAACTCATCACCGTCGAGTTCTTCGAGCATCGCGCGCTGTTCGTCGGTGAGTTCCTCGAAGTTCTTCGGATCGTTGAGCCAGTCGAGTACTTCGTCTTCAATCGCAAGCTCGCCTTCGACGCCTTTGAAGACACGGGCAAAGACACGGTCGAATGAGTCGAAATAGGTTTCGCTCTTGATCAAGCACGCCCGGGACAAGTTGTAGAAGCGCAACAAACTTGAGCCGTGCAAGCCCTTTTCGAGAGCCTCCATCAACATATGCCACTCTTGCAGGCCTACAGGCACGCCTTCTTCGCGCAACTCGTAGAAGAGGTCTTGAAACATCGCCGATCTCCCGTTCAACTTTTCTTCGCGGAGTCAAACTCCACCCGTCCGCACACGCTCGCAGCAAGCCAAGTCAAAAACTCGAATCGCTGACCATGGCCCAGAACTATTGGTTGTACTTCGGTCCCAAGTCGGCCCAGTCCTTCGGGAGCGAGCCGTCTTCCGCCTGGTAACGAGTAAGGGCTTCGGTGTCCTGCTCGTTTTTGAGCAGTGCGCCGAGGAACGGGATCGACTCTCCGACCTGCTCCGTGGTGATCCCCGAGCGAAGCAGCGCGGAGATCCAATCGATCAACTCCGAGGTCGACGGCTTCTTGCGCAGCTCGCTCTGCCCTCGCAGCCAGTAGAACTTGATCAACACCTGATCGAGCAGTTTGACGTCGAGGTTCGGGTGGTGGACGTCGACGATCTTCTGCATGAGCTCGCGGGTGGGAAACTCGATGAAGTGAAAGACGCAACGTCGCAAAAATGCGTCGGGCAGCTCTTTCTCGTTGTTCGACGTGATGATCATCACCGGCCTTGTGCTGGCTTTGATCTCGTCGCCGGTCTCCATCACGTTAAAACGCATTTCGTCGAGTTCAAGAAGAATGTCGTTGGGGAACTCAATGTCGGCTTTATCGATCTCGTCGATCAACAAAACGTGGCGATCGGGTGACTTGAACACGCGACCCAGCGGCCCGAGCTTGATGTACTTGCGAATGTCGGAGACTTCGCCGTCGCCGAAGCGTGCGTCATTTAGGCGCTGGACCGTGTCGTACACGTACAGTCCGTCCGACGTCTTCGACGTCGACTTGATGTGCCATGACTCCATCGGCAGGCCTAAGCCTTTGGCGACGTGTCGCGCGAGGAGCGTCTTACCAGTGCCCGGCTCGCCCTTGATCAACAGTGGACGCTCAAGCGCGATGGCGCAATTGACCGCATCGACCAACGAATCCGAAACCACATACCCGTCTGTTCCAGTGAACTGGTTGAACTTCAAGTCCGAAGACATTTCTTCCCCTTTTCATCTATTCATCGCCGCTGCGCAGCTAGCGCGGCAATCGTCGCGGGCCGGGTTGCTCGCGAAAATCGCGCGGCGTACCCAAACCAAAAATCGAGATCTCAGGCGCGATGCGCGCCGAGAGGCGAGAACTTAGCGATACCAGAGCGGCCAGTCTGCCCCAACGGAGTCAGACAGATGGAAAATTGGCATAAGGGGTGCAAAAACCCGGCGAGCCCCCGCGCAGGCGGGAGCAAACGCGAGCTTTTGCCTCGCAGGTCTCTCGACCAAGCGTTTTACAGCCCGCTTTAGGCGAGTGATTTGGGAAGCGCCTGCAGTTCGACGCCAACGAAATTCCCCCACCCTCTTCACCAGACCGAAGTTCATGATCTTGACGATTCGGTACAACGTCACGAAGAGGTTGCTGGGCTTGATGTCTCGGTGAATGAGTTGGTTCTTCTGGCCATCGTCGAGGCCTGAAATCACCTGCAAACCAATCGTTGCAACGATCGCGGCCGCTAGCGACCCGCGCTGCTTCAGAATTGCATCTACCCCGGAGTTCAGTGTCGAGAATTCTTGACGCTTGCAGCGGAGAACCGGCCGTGAAGCATAGGAATCGAGCTTTCCCGCCGAGGCCAACCCAGAGCGGATAGCGAGCGAGCGACATCCCCCGACAGTTTCGCGTTTGTGAGCAGGCAACTCCTCGTACAAGCACTTGATTTCAGCGCCGTCGCCATCTCGATTTCCAACCCCGATCCCTCTAAGCTCACGTCAGAATCGAAGCCCTCGTTTGGTTGGGGTTTCCACCTAGATCGACCGGCGAGCAGACGTGACCACGATTTCAAAACAGATGGGCGGAGACGCGGAGAGTGCGCGCAGGCGCGCTGCTTTTCTGGCCCTGTACGGCGGCGTGCTGGTACTCGGTGGCAAAGCAATCGCCTACGTCGTAACCGATTCGACCGCCGTTCTTTCGGATGCACTTGAATCGACGGTCAACGTTGCGACCGCACTCTTCCTGGTTTACAGCATCCGCGTCGCCGCGACGCCCGCCGATCGAAACCATCCCTATGGGCATGGAAAGGTTGAATTCTTTGCGGCTGGAGTAGAGGGAACACTTATTGTTGTCGCGGGAGTTTTGATTCTCTTTGCAGCAATGCAGGCATTCTGGATCGGCCCCACCGTACACAGCATCGATGTCGGCGTGCAGATATTGATCGCCTTCACCGCAATCAACGCAATAATCGGTTGGCATCTAATTCGTGTTGGGCGCCAGGTCGACTCCCTCGCACTGCGTGCTGACGGCATGCACTTACTGACCGACGTCCTGACCACCGTCGGCATCGTGATCGGCTTGCTCGGCGTCTACCTGACTGGCTGGCAACTGCTCGACCCGATCGCCGCAACCATCGTCGCTCTGAACATTCTGCGAATGGGCTGGCAACTCGCACGCGAAGCCGTGCGGGGCTTGATGGACGAGGCAAATGATGAATTGCTTAAAGTCATCATCAATCGACTCGAAATCGCCCGCAGCAGCTGCTGCATCGACCTTCATTCACTGCGCGTTTGGAGTAGCGGCGCCCTGCATCACGTCGACTATCACCTCACCGTGCCCCGCTACTACGACACCGAGCAACTTCACGAGCTGGATGAGCAATACAAATACGATGCCTTCGAGACCGAAGATCAGGACTTCGACGTCATTATCCACTACGACCCCTGCCGGCCGCGTCACTGCGCTGGCTGCAAGATGGACGCATGTCCGGTAAGGTCCGAACCATTCGCCTCTCGCAAACCGTTTGACGTAGACGACTGTACGCGCGAAGACGAAACCCTCGACGAGGGCATGCCGCTGGCAGCGAGCTAGCGGCACCTTTGGCGACATTCACAGCCGATCGGCAACGATCCACGGGCGGTCCCAAGTGGAAGAAAGTAATCCAAGTCCTTTGCCACCGAATATTACGCCCGAGATGGCCCTCGATGCGCAGGCTGCGCTGATCGACCGACTCAACCTCGAAGAACTCGACCAAGACCTCTACCGCGGCTACAACGAGCCCAACCGAACAGGACGCATCTTCGGCGGGCAGGTTGCCGCCCAATCGCTAATGGCCGCCGGCCGCACCGTCGACGGACTGCTCGCCCACTCGCTCCACGGTTATTTCCTGCGCGCGGGCGACCCGGACATTCCGGTCATTTACACCGTCGACCGTATTCGCGATGGACGCTCCTTTGTCACGCGTCGCGTTGTCGCGACCCAGCGCGGCAAGGCCATCTTCAACATGGCCTGCTCCTTTCACAAGCCCGAGGAAGGCCTCGCGCATCAAATTAAGATGCCCGACGCTCCCGACCCCGAATCGATCCCGACGTGGGCAGAGCGGATCGGCCCACTCTGGGAAAAGACCCCCGAGAAGATTCGCAAGATCTGGCGTCCCGGGGCTCGTCCAATCGATATGCGCGAGGTCAACGTCCCCGTTTATCTCGGCGGCGAAGCAACCGGCGGTGAAAACTTGATCTGGCTTAAAACACCGGGCCCGGTTCCCGACGACCCATTCTTGCACCAGTGCATTCTCGCCTACGCGACGGACTTCTCGCTGATCGACACCATGTTGCGACAGCACAAAGAGCGCGGTCCCTGGGGCTCGCTCATGACGGCGAGTCTTGATCATGCGATCTGGTTCCATGCACCACTGCGCATCGACGACTGGCTGCTGTACTACCAGGACAGCCCTGTCACCGGTGGCGCCCGAGGTTATGCCCGCGGCAGCATCTACACGCGCGAGGGAGTCCTCGTGGCAAGTGCGGCACAAGAAGGGCTGATGCGCCCCGTCACGCCTACCAAAGCAGAAGACCGCTCGATCTAAGCCGAAGTCCACCGCGCATTTTTCACCGCGCTTCAGTGAGGCGCGCGCGTGGGTCGACTCCGGCAACCCCGTAGCAAGAGAATTTGCGGCACGCGCCCCCGCGATCTCACACGAACCACGGAATACCATTTGTCCGCCAACCAAAACGAATCGGAAGTTGACGCCGAGCTCGAGCCCACGATCAGCTGGCTCGAGCATTTCCGCGATCGCGACCACACCAAGGGAAGCCTCTACGGCTCGCTCCTCGTGCTTTCGCTGCCGCTGGTCGCCACGAGCATCTTTGGCGGAGTGATCTTTCAGATGGGCGATCTCAAGCTCATCAGTACCCTCGGCACCGACGCCATGACGGCGATCATCATCACCAACCAAACATTGCGACAGGTGTTCATCATGTTCGTGATGGGCGCGAGTTTTGGTGCACAAGGAATGGTCGCCCGGGCGATTGGCAACGGCGATCAAGAAGGCGCCGACCACGTGGCGGGCCAGGTCATCTTGCTCGGTGTCGGGCTTTCGATCTTCATGGCCTGCTTCGGCATCTTCGTGCCGAGAGAAATGCTCGCGGCGATGAACGTCTCGCCTGAGGTGCTCGAAGTCGGCGTGCCCTATGTCCGACTCGTGATGATCTTGAACTTCGGCATGATCTTCGTCTTTCTCACGAACTCGATTCTTACGGGCGCCGGCGACACCACGACGCCGTTTGTCGTCGCCGTGGTTCAATCCCTTGTCGGCCTATTTGCCGAGTACTGCTTCATCTACGGCGCTTTTGGCTTCCCGGCCATGGGCATCGAAGGTGCCGCTCTTGGCTTGATCGTTGGGCACGTCGTATCCACGGCATTCATCGTCAACACGATTTTGCGCGGTAAGACCCGCATCCACTTGCGGCGACGACACCTGAGTCCCGACTACGTCGTCAT
>JBLHOB010000035.1:0-11765 GCA_047619425.1 Myxococcota bacterium | reverse complement strand
AGCGCGCCCGTTTTTCGGGCACCCCTGCGGCCTACAACGACTTCATGTTGCGGTACCCGGACGGCCCGTTCGCCGACCGTGCATTGGGCAATAGGGTGTTTCTCGAATCAGGTGGCTTTAGCCGCGGGCATCAAGCATTGAGACACTTTGCAACATCGCATCCAAGCAGTGATTACGCGGCCGAAGCCCGAAAGAGCCTCGCTGCCTTCGAACTCAAAGAGAGCAAGAACTTCAAACGGGTGGCTTTGCAGATCAAGGTGTCGCCGCAGACCCCTGAAGCCGAGCGACTGGTCGGCGCATTTGTCGATCGTGCACAGCGTCAGTTCAAAGCAGCAGGCTACTCGCTGGTCCTAGTGCCCGAGCTGCAGACCGAGCGTCAGAGCGCCAAGCTCCCCAAGGCTCGGCTGCTGATCGAACACAAAGAAGCGCCGTCAAAGTCAAAACTCTCGAACGGGAACTTCACGCGCCCGGGGTTGAAGGCGACGACCCGAGTGACTTTGTTCTCTGAAGCGGGCCTTGAGCCTGTCTGGCAGCGCGTCTTTGGCCTGCGACTCGATACGCAGCAGCACTTTGCCGGCACCTCAATGCTCTTCAATCCAAATGCTCGAGGCTACTGGGAGTCGTTCTTTGTCCCGGTTGCGTCATGGCACAACCGCGCCGCGCTGCGAAAGACCGTCGCCTCGAAAAAGCGCATCGTCGCAGTCGACAGTGCGGGAGACCGCACCGTGATCATGCACGGAGACGGAGAGTTTCAGCTCCTTGAGCTTGCAAACGCCGAGTCGGCCGTGCCGCTGGCTAACTATTCGCGGCCGAAGGATTTCACCCGTTGGCGTGGGGTCAAGGTGGTCGGCAAGCGAGTGTTGATCTACGGCGATGACGGAATTGAAGTTGTGGGGTTTGTGAAAGGCGGCCCGCGGAAGATCGGCGCCCACGAGCGAAGTGCCGTGGGTTCAGTAGCCGCAGTGGTTCCCGTAGGCAAAGAGCTTTTACTTGCGAGCAGTCGCGGCTTGCTCATGACGAACCTAAACGGCGGCAACCCGCGTCGCTTGATGCGTCGCGCGTTAAAAGGGCTGGGTCGAGTTGGCGAGACACTCGTGTTCACGGACGGCGAGTCGGTGTTCGTATCGACTCTCGAATTGCTCGGCCAACAGCGGGTGCTTGAACAAGTGAATTTGGGTTTCGAATTTGCGCCGTCGCGTGTCGTCGGCTTTGAAGACTCCGCCGTTATCCTTGGTAAAACAGGCGCGGTGCTCATCGATCTCAAGAACCCGAAGAAACCGGTGATCGCATCGAAGCTGCCAACCAAGCAGTTCGGCAAGATCGAAGACGTCGTGGCCATGGGCAGTCGACTGTTCCTTGTAGGGGAGCGCGGGCTGCAATTACTAGATCCCGCCAATCGCAATGTCGTTGAAACCATCGATATCGAGCCGCGAGAGCGCGTTGCGCGCATGGGCAGGTTTTTGGTCGCGACAGGCAAGCCCGGGCTTCAGGTCATAGACACCGCACCTTTGACCCTCGCGGTGAAGTCCCCGGATCAGAGCCGTGGAGTCGCAGCGCCAGATTTCTAGCCCAGGCGTTGGCGCGACACGTCCAGTTGTCGCGGGAACTACGGCGAGATCAACCACTCGGTATCTACGCCGTCGGCGACGACATAGACAATGGGCCCTTTCGAGTACAGGGGCATTTTGTGGGCGATGTAGGCACCGTTGTGATTGACGTCCATCCAGAATGAGATGGGGGGTGCGACTGCCTTCGCGGCCCAACTCAAGAACCCCTTGCCGTCGGGTGCGTAGCCAACTTCGAGAATCCTTCGGCCGTCATCGCTTGGGTGCGGGCGCTCTTCTTTGAGCTTTCCCGTGAAGCCCATGATCCGCGCGCCGCCGAGACAAAAGAACGCCTGGGTATCAATCGTGTCGACGTCGCCGGTGCCGAGAGGGCGAAACAAGAGATTCAGCGGGACGTTGACGACTCGATCCGGGGAGGGCAGCTCAATCGTGCTGATCTTTCGGCCGGAATCCTCGGGCGGGATGCAACTCGCTGTGCCTTTCTCGTGATCAATGGCGAGCAAGACGAGTGGCTCACCTACGGCGTTGTAGGACTGAGAGCTCTCGCGGAGTATGCGCAGGGTCCGGCGCTCGAGGCTTCCCTGCGGTGCAAGCTCGGCTTTGAGGACGATGCGGGCCCCCCCGTCGTAGCCGCTGAGCAATTTCAACGCGACGTTGCCGCTGTCGAGAAGCGAGACCTCGAGCGAGGCCGCGCCCACTCGCTCACCAGCTTCATCAAACGTTGCGGCGGGGGTCAGGCCAAAGGTCGCGGGATAGGGGATCTTGAGCGCGGACTCGGCTGCGACAGCAGTCGATGAAACTGCCGAACAAGCGAGAGCGAGAGCGAGCATGCGAATCAGGGAAAACGGGATGGTAAGAGTCATGGCGGCCAACAGTAACGCACTCCAAACAGATGGTTTTTGGTCTGGAAACCCTCTCGAGAGAGACACTCAAACCCGATAAAAATCCAGATGTTGGCGATGAGACGGGCCAACCGCTGAAAAGTTTCACTCCCTCGGGGGAAAGCCTTGACGCAGGGCTCAGACTCCGGGATACCTACCGCTCTTCGGAGGCTATTTAGCAATGTCAAAAATTAAAACAGGCGACCTCGTACAGGTCATCACGGGTGCGGACCGCGGCAAGCAAGGTCTCGTCATCGCTGTGGATAAAGAAAAGTCTCGTGTTCGAGTCGCGGGTGTGAAGATGCAGAAGCATCATCTCAAGCCCGGCCGTCGCGGTGCACAACAAGGTGGGATCGTCGAGCAAGAAGGGTTCGTTGACGCGTCCAATGTCATGGTCGTGAATGCAGCAGATAGCAAGCCCTCTCGAATTCGCACTGAAAAGCAAGATGGAAAGCGCGTTCGCGTTTTCGTCCGGGGCGGACAGACGCTTCCCGAGTCGGCAGCGAACTAATTCCCAGCGCGTACCAAACGAGCGAATTCTCGCCGAAGGCAGGGCGCGGGCTACTTCTAGCGACAGCTAGGGCAGCGAGCTCCCGATACATACGGCGAAACATCAAGGACCAAAGCAATGGCAAAAAGCAAGCGCGAGAAAATCAAGCTTGAGTCGTCTGCGGGTACGGGCCACTTCTACACAACGTCGAAGAACCGCACCAACACGCCGAACAAACTCGAGTTCAAGAAGTACGACCCCGTCGTGCGCAAGCACGTGATCTACAAAGAGACGAAGCTTAAGTAGATCCTCGGCTTGGCTCGTAGCGGCTCTTTCCGCTGTCCTTCAACTTGACTTTGAATGGACGGTCGCGAGAGCGCTGAAGACCGCGCGACCGACGCGACGATGGATGGCCAGCAGGCAATCGTCAATTCCATTTGCGCGAATGCGCTACGTCGTTCTAAGGTCTAGTTTTAGTCGGTAACCAGAATTTTCAATTCTCATTTTCCTAGGGAGACGATCGATGACGTGGGTAATCACAAGCTTGTGCAGGGACAAAGTGGATATGGCTTGTGTAGAGGTTTGCCCCGTCGATTGCATCGTTGAGTACAAGGGCACCGATCCGGCTTTTCCGAACCAGCTTTACATTGATCCCGACGAGTGCATCAACTGCGGCGTATGTGAGCCCGAATGTCCGTGGGAAGCAATTTTCGAAGACGAGCAAGTCCCGGAAATATTCGTTGCCGACACGGCCCTCAATGCGGCCATCGTGGAAAAGCGCGACGACTTCGACGTGCCTGAGCGCGTTGAACTCGATCCGCCGACTCCCGATCAGGTTGAAGAGAACCGTCAGAAGTGGGGCTACTCGGCGTAGATCTCGGTTTGAACCTTAGCCGCCCTTTCGCCTAGCCCTTTCGCCTAGCTCTTCGCCGAACCCGCACGGCGTGCATCTCGTTCATGCATGGGCCATCGGGTCGTTCTGCGATCTTTCACCAAACACCAGTTTTAGCGAATCCCGCATTTCGTCTTTCGACGGGCTGACGGGATTCGTGCGTTGGGCCGCCGGTACTTTCAGCCGGCTTGGTCGAACGCACGGGCGAGTACGTCCGCCGGTGCTTCGCGCCCGGTCCAGGCCCGCAGTTGTGCGGCGGCTTGGTAGACCAACATCCACTTTCCGCCGAGCGGCGTAGCGTTGCAGGCCGCTGCGTCTTGCAGCAGTCGAGTCGTCTCGGGGTCGTAGACGGCGTCCATCACGACGCTGCCGGGTGTCAGAGCGCTAGCGGTCACTGGCGAGACGTCCTCACGTAACCCCACGCTGGTCGTGTTAACGAGGATGTCGCAAGCGATGTCAGCGAGGTTGGCGAGGGGCCCTGCGCCATGTGCCCCGAGATCCTTCGCCAGGCTCTCGGCTTTGTCGACGCTGCGATTCAGCACCGTGACGCGTGCGCCTTGCTCGACTAGGCCGTAGACCACGGCGCGCGCAGCACCTCCGGCGCCGAGCACGACGGCGTTTTTCCCGCTGAGCCCGGTCACACGCTCAAGGGCCCGGTTTGATCCAATCCAGTCGGTGTTGCTGCCGACGAGTTTGTCTCCAACTCGGGTGACGGTGTTCACCGCTCCAATTGTGGCCGCGTTTTCGTCGACTTCATCGAGGTACCTCATAACTTCGACTTTGTGGGGGATCGATACAGCAAGCTGTCGGAGCCCTAGAGCGCGGGTGCCCGCGATGGCGTCGCCCAGGTTTTTCGGTGCTACGTCGAAGGCCAAGTAGGCGGCATCGATTTGCATCGCCTGAAAGGCGGCGTTGTGCATCAGCGGCGAACGGGTGTGGCCGGCTGGGTGGAGGATGATTCCGCACAGATCAGTTTTAGCGGTGATAGTGTTCGGCACGAATCAAGCTCCGTCGTGGGCAGGCAAGCGAGCGTACCCGCGCTTGGACTTCGGCGCTTGCCCGCTGCGAACACTCAAGAGTTGAGGTATCCACATGAACTTTCAACAGACAATGTTACGAGCCGAACTCGATTCGGTGAGGAGGCCGAGTTGGCAGCACGGAAAAAGGCAGGAAGCGCGAAGAAGACAGCAGCAAAGAGTGGAGTAAAGGCGAAGGCTCGCGTCGCGATACTGATGGGCAGCAAGAGCGATTGGGAGTCCATGAAGCCCGCCGTCGACGTGCTCGAGGGCATGGGCGTTGGCTGTGACGTGCGCGTGATCTCGGCCCACCGCACGCCAGCTCGCCATCATGCATTTGTCACCACTGCAGAGGGGAAGGGCATTGAGCTCTTTATCTGTGGTGCCGGCTTTGCGGCGCACCTCGCAGGCGTAACCGCCGCTCTGACGGCACTGCCCGTGCTGGGCGTGCCGCTCGATAGCTCGGCTCTCAACGGCGTAGACGCGCTCCTCGCGACCGTACAGATGCCGGGGGGGATTCCGGTGGCGACGTTTGGTATCGGCAAGTCAGGCGCCAAGAACGCCGGGCTCTTTGCGGCGGCCATGCTCGCGGGCGGCGACCCCAAGGTCAAAAAGGCCGTCAAAGCGTATCGCAAGAAGCAGACTGCCGGCGTGCCCGAGCGCCCGTTCTAGCGCTGGAGTTTTGCGGCCGGTATTTTGGGGTTCGAGTTTCTGATTCGAAGTGGAGCCTCAGCGCCGCGGTTCGAAACTAGGTAGGGCGGCCCGATCGTCAGGGCCTAGGCGGAATATGTGCCGGCTCGTCGCCAAGTGATTGGCCCGAGTCGGCTCGCCGCTCCTCCACCTTGATGCCACGAATTCATGGCCGGTGTCGAGCGATACGGTTACCGGCTGAGTTCGTGCACCCGGCCGATTGCGGCCTTGAGGTCTTCCCACACCCAACGGCGATTCTCCGGCGTGTACTCCCGCAGGATGTACGCCGGATGAAGGGTCGGCATGAGGGGGATCCCGCGGTAGTCCTGCCACGTGCCGCGCACGCGCGTAATGGCAACGTCGCGCCCGAGCAACAGGCTGGTAGCGGGCTTGCCCAAGGTGACGATGACCTTGGGTTTAACGGCGTCGATCTGACCGTCGAGAAATGGCCGGCAAGTGGCCACTTCGTCGGGGAGTGGGTTTCGGTTCTGGGGCGGTCGACACTTTACGATGTTGCAGATGTAGACATCGTCGCGCGGTGTTTCGATACCCTTTTCGAGCATTTGCGTCAGAAGCTCGCCGGCTTTCCCCACGAAGGGCACGCCGTCGCGGTCTTCTTGCTCGCTCGGGCCTTCGCCAATGAACATCAAGTCGGCATTTGGGTTGCCGCTGCCGAAAACGATCGTCTTGCGACCGGCACACAGCCCGCAACGCTGACAGTCGCCGAGCTGCTCCTGCACGTCGATCAGAGTCGGGTTGGGGCCCCACGTAGGTGCCTGCCGCGCAAGCGACAAGTTGGTGCGCTCGGGAGCTTGGCGCGATGGTTGGGCGGGCGAGGGCGGGGCGCTCCCCGCAGACGCGCCGCGAGGTTTCTGTTCGCGCATTTGTTCGTGCATCTGCGGCGCTGCAGCCGGCGTCGGGGCTGAAGCCGCAGGCGCAGGAACGTCGAGAGTATCGATTCCTTCGTCGAGCAACTCGACCAGGTACTCGCGCGCGGACGCGATCAGTGCGCGGGCTTCAGCTTGATCGTCGGGATCGTGGTTGTCGGCCATGGCTCTAGCGCCCCTTCCAAACCGGCGTGCGCTTGGCGAAAAAGGCGTCGATCCCCTCGCTTGCGTCCTCGCTTCGCGCCGCGATCACCGTCATCTCGCGCAAGTATTTCATTGCGACCGAATCGTCGAGCTCACACATCGTGTAGAGCGCTTCCTTGCCCATCCGCATGGCCGCAGGCGAAAGCCCAGCCAGGGTGGCTGTGAGCGCGTCGACCTCAGCATCAAGAGCGCTGTCTGCGACGACTCGGGTCACCATGCCGAGGCGAAGTGCTTCGTCGGCGTGCACCCGACGGCCAGTGAGCGCCAAGTCGAGAAGAACCTTTCGACTTCCTACCGCGCGGTAAATGGGTGCCGAGACGATTAACGGGAGCAGGCCGAGATGGATCTCGGGCAGGCCGAACACCGCACCCTCGCCGGCGATCGTGAAGTCCGTTGCCACCGCGAGCCCGCATCCTCCAGCCAACGCAAAGCCGGAGACGCGCGAAACTGTTGGTTGCGGTGTGTTCTGCATGCGCTCGATCACGCGGCGGACCCCGTCAAAGTGCGCGCGGCTTTCGGCAAGGGTCTCGCACTCGAGAACTTCCTTGAGGTCGGCGCCGGCGCAAAACGATTGGTCCCCCGCACCTCGCAGCACGATCACCCGGACGTCGTCGCTGGCGCTGAGCGCGTCGAGTGCATCGCACAACTCGTCCAGCGTCGCCCGGTTGAGCGCGTTGCGCTTTTCCTCCCGGTTGATTGTGAGAGTCGCGACACCGTTGGCACTCTGGCTTGAAGTTACGTTTGACATCGACTGCTCACCCGGCCGGGGCGAGCAAGCGCAGCACATGGGCGACGTCCGCTTCGGCGCTTGCACTCTCATTGCGAACGGCGCGGCGGCCCGGCGCAATGTGCGCCGAAGGCTTGCTGGGCAACGGCTTACCCGTGCCGGCTTCGATGGTGCCGTGTCGCTGTATCTCGATCTTTTCTTCGACCTCAAAGTCGAAGCCCGGGTCGTTGGCCTCGTCATGACACGAACCGCAGATTTGTAAAATGGCACACGAGTCGCACTTGTCTGCCAAGCTCACGATGGTGCCGAGCTTCTTTGCTTCGGGGGCGATGTGATTGCCGCCGGGCCCGTGACACGACTCGCAACCCACCGAGGCAAGGTCTGCATGGTCTGCCGCGGTACCGCTCGTGTCCTTGGGGAAGCCCCCGCTTCGCCCCATGCCGGTTGTGTGGCAGGCGAGACAGGTGGCGTCGTCGGCTTTGCCCTTTGCGACAAGGCTGTCGACCGCACGGCTGTGGGGGCTTGTCGACCAGGTCTTGAACTCACTCGGGTGACAGCTTTGGCAGGCACTGGAGCCCACGTAGTCGGCGTTCTTGGGTAGAATGTCCCGCGGTTTGTCCGAGTCGCCGACAAGTTCGGCGCGCTGCTCGTTTGTCATCGTCGCAATGGCAACATGAGAGATCCGGGGACGGAACTCGTCGTAGTCAAAGCCGATCGAGTGCGTCGGGTTGTGGCAGGTCTGGCAAACGGTCTCGTAGTTCTTCGCCTTTGAGCCTGCGCCTTCCGTGGGGACGAAGTCGGGGGACAGATGCGGGCCGCCCCGTCCATGGCACGACTCGCAGCCGACGTTCTCAAGGTGGGCGGGTGACTCGTTGAAGCTATACCCGCCCGGCTTTTCAAAACCGACGACGTGGCAGCTCACACACTCTGCGTCGCGGGTTTTGCCGTGGGTGACAATCGTGTCGTAGGCCGTGGCGTGTTGCGTGAATGCATAGCTCTGCGCTTCGAGTTCGTGGCACACCGAGCAAACGTCGCTCCCGGTGTAGCCCCGGCGGTTGAGCAGCATTGGGATCTTGGTGCCGGCGATCTTCGCGAGCATCATGCGGTTTAGCGCCGGGTCGCGATCTTCGCGCCAGCCCTGGGTGCGGTGTACGATCTTGCCACCCGCGTCGATCATGAAGACATCGGGGAAGCCGGCAAACACGCCATAGGCTTCCATCACATCACCTTCGGGATCAAAAAAGACGCGAACGTCGTCGAGGTCGCGTTCTTTGATCATCGCGCGGACTGCCGAGGGGCGGTTGGCCGCGGAGACTGCGATCACTTCGGGGCGCTTGTCTGCGGGCATTTTGGCCAACTGCGCTTTGAGGAATTCGAGGGCTGCGTGGCAGTGCGGGCAGGTGTGCAGGAAGAATATCAGAACCTTGGGCTTGCCGTTCAAGCTGGCGAAGTCGAAGGGCGTGTCACTGTCGAGTTCGTTGGTGGTAAACATCGGCGCCTGCGGACGCGTGTCGAGAAGTCCCGCTGTGCCGGTCGGGCGCTTGGGCAGACGCAAGTTTTCGCGAAGCTGGTCTTCGACAACACCGCTCGGGTCCGGGACGTCGCGAGAGAAATACCCCATGCCGAAGTCGAAGTAGGCCTCTTCGTCGAAGCCGTAGATCCCCACCGGGTTGCGCAAGCCGAGTTGCTCGGAAATCTTGCCGCTCGAGTCGTCGAAGATCGGGAAGTCCAAGCCCTTGGTCTTTGCAAACTCGCGCGCCTTCACGCCACTCGAGCCGACCGCCACACCGATCATGGTGAAGTTGTGCTTGCCGCGAAGCTTCGCAACACGCACGATCGCGTCGGCAGTTAGGTCCGCTTCGGGGACCTCGGGGTTGAAGAAGTAGAGTATCAGGCGCTTGCCGATGAAGTTCGAAATCCTGAGTTGCTCACCATCGAGACTGCGCCCGCTGAAAGCTTGCAAAGGGCGTTCGCTCGGGTGCCGCTTTGCGATGTCTACCGCGAGCGGTGGACCACTGTCTGCTGTGCCCAACTCGACGGCGCTCGGTGACGTTTCTACTTCGGCATCGGCCCGGGCCAGTGTACCGGCGCCGGCAGGAGACTGCGTTTCCAGGGCGGCACTGCTGCTGGAAACGGGGGCCTCGCTCGTCTGAAGCCCGCCGAAATAGGATCCGGCTGCGAGGGCGACGACAAGAGCGAGGGCGAAATAGAGAGCGGGTTTTGCTTGCATCCGCGGAGCATAAGGACCGGCTCGAAGGCGGGCAAGCGGCTGCGGGCTAGTCCTTCTTTTTCCGGAGTTCGGCTAGAAGCTCCTTAAATTGCTTGTTTTCGGGCTCGAACGTCATCGCCATCTGCATGTTCTGGATAGCTCCCGGGATGTTTTCGCGCCGCATGTCTTCTTCGGCTTTCAGCAAGAACTGCTTGCCTTGGGGCGTCCTGCCGGTGCGGCTTTCCGAGTCGGTCTTGGCGTGCGCCGCACGAGCTGCTGCGAGCTGCATGCGCAGACCGTTTTCCGATTTCAGGTGGGCGTCATAGGCGCTGCGTTTTCGCGGGTCGCGCAGGACGCAGTAGGCCTCGGTGACAACCTTCGAGATCTGATTGCAGGTCTCGCGTAGCGTGGTCTCGAGACCGCCGTTGGCATCGGGATGATAGGTGCGTGAAACCTGATAGTAGGCGAGCTTGAGGTCGCGACTCGTGGCAGTCGGATCGATCTGGAGGATCTGATAGTAATTCAGTTCATCCATGATCTTGGCGAGCGCATCGATCTCGTGGCGGCTCAGTTCCGGCAAGCCCGGTTACTCCTTTTCGGTGTCACTCGGTGCATCGGCCGCGAGGTCGGTGGTTGAAGAGTGGTCAAATAGTTCGTCGACGCTCGTTTCGCTGTTGGGCTCTGCGCTGAAGCTTGCATTCGGATCGAGGTCGGCTCCCGGTGCAGTCGGCAATGCCGAAGCGACAGCAACCGTCTTTAGGGCGACTTTGCCGATCGCAGGACTCGAGACGTCGGCATCGGTGATCAAGGGCATCGTCTCGTCGCTGACATCGCTCATGCTGATCGCGTTGGTGTCGTTGTCGACTTCGACCGAGATTTCCGCAAGCTCTTCCTCGCTCAGTTCGTCGAGGCCGAGCATGTTGTCGCCGTCTGCGCTCACCAATTCGAGACCGTCGTTTTGGGTCGCGGCAGGCTCGCTCGGCACCATGGCCGAGGCTTCGAGATCATCAGAGCCAATCTCCATGTCTTCGCCCGTGCGCTTCATGTCTTCGGCTCGGTTGCGCGCAAGGATGTCGCGCATGTCCGTCTCGCTTAGCCCCGAGGACAAGGTGATTTCGGTCGAGGTCTCCGTGCCGCTCTTCGGGTCGCGCGCGATGACGTTAACAATGCCGTCGGCGTTGATCTCAAAGCGCACTTCGAGGTGAGTGTTGCTGCGCAAGCCGGGCGTAAAGCCGCTGAACTCAAACTGTCCGAGCAACTCATTGTCTTCGGCCTGGCGCGAGTCGCCCTGGTAGACCTTGAGAACGACCGACTCTTGGTTGTCGCGAAACGGGCTGAAATTGCGACTTTGTTCAATCGGCACCGGCGTGTTGCGTTCGATCACAGGCTCCGTCAAGCCGCCTGCAATTCCGATGCGCAAGTCGAGAGGTGTCACGTCGAGCAAGAAGGCGTCCTGTTCCGAGCTGATCAGGGACGCGGCGTGAATCGATGCACCCATTGCCACGACCTCATCGGGGTCGACGTCGGCCTTGGGCTCTTGCTGGAAGTAGTTGGCTACGGCCTCGCGAATGATGGGAAGTCGGGTCGGCCCGCCAACGAGAATGATGCCATCGAGGTCGCGCACCGTCATGTTGGCCTGTTGCAAAGCCTCGTCGCACACCTTGAAGGTGCGCATGACCAAGTCTTGTACGAGGGCGCCAAATTCTTCCGAGGTAATGGTTCGCTCAAGCGAGCGCGTTTCGCCGTCTTCCCCGACCAATAGATCGGGGATTCGGACCTCCACCTCGTCGTCTACGGACAAGCCTCTCTTGGCTGCCTCGGCAGCGACTTTGAGCTTTTCGAAGGCAAAGGGATCGTTGCGAGGGTTGATGCCTTCTTTTGCGACAAACCCGTCGGCCAACATGTCGAGGATGCGGTCATCGAAGTCGTCGCCTCCCAGGAATGTGTCGCCGCACGTCGCCAACACTTCGAAGATGTCCTGGCCAATTTCAAGAATCGAAATGTCGAACGTGCCGCCCCCGAGATCGTATACCGCGACCTTCTGCTCGAGCCCTTTACCAAAGCCATAGGCAAGCGCTGCTGCGGTCGGTTCGTTGAGGATTCGCAGGACCTCAAGGCCCGCGATCTGGCCCGCGTCCTTGGTCGCCTGTCGCTGATTGTCGTTGAAGTAGGCGGGCACGGTGATGACGGCCTTGGTGACCTCG
>JBLHOB010000034.1:0-11905 GCA_047619425.1 Myxococcota bacterium | reverse complement strand
ATGGAGCTCGCGGGACAGCGGATGATGTCCGCCGTAGCCGAGGCCGACGTTGTGGTCACCAACCCCACGCACTTTGCAGTTGCGATTCAGTACCGACCACCAGAGATCATGACCCCGCGTGTTGTCGCGAAGGGGCGCAATAAGCTGGCGCTCAAAATTCGTGAGGAAGCGCGCCGTGCAGGCGTGCCGATCGTCGAGAACCCACCGACCGCTCGCCTCTTGTACAAGCTCGTGGGGGTAGATCAAGAAATTCCGGAGGACCTCTACAAGGCCGTGGCCGAGGTTCTCGCGTACATCTTCAAACTGGACCCGCGCAGCCGCAGTGATTGGAAGAAAGCCTCATGAACGTGAACCGCGATCAAATTCTCCTAGCAGCCGGTGCTCTTGGCATCTTGTGCCTGATGGTTGTGCCCTTGCCGGGGCCGATCCTCGACTTTTTGCTCTCGCTATCAATATCGATCAGCTTGTTAGTTTTGCTGTTGGCATTGTTCGCGGAGAAGCCTCTTGAGTTTTCCGTATTCCCAACGCTGTTGCTGATCTTGACGTTGATGCGTCTGGGCTTGAACGTTGGGACCACTCGGCTGATTTTGCTTCAGGGCAACGAAGGCACTGCAGCCGCGGGCAAATTAATCGAGGCCTTCGGTGCGTTTACCGTCGGCGGCAGCTACATCGTTGGCATCGTGATTTTCTTGCTCTTCGTCATTATCAACATGATGGTCATCACCAAGGGTTCTGGCCGTATTGCAGAGGTAGCGGCGCGCTTTACTTTGGATGCGATGCCGGGCAAGCAGATGGCAATCGATGCCGACCTGAGCCAGGGCGTGATCGACGATCAGGAAGCTCTCGGACGCCGCAACACCATCCAGCGAGAAGCAGACTTCTATGGTGCGATGGATGGTGCCAGTAAGTTTGTGAAGGGAGATGCAACCGCTGGCATTATCATTATGTTGATCAATGTTGTCGGTGGCTTGGCGATTGGTGTGTTTCAGCACGGGATGGGTGCCGCGGAAGCGGCCGAGACCTACACCATCTTGACGGTAGGGGATGGTCTGGTCAGCCAGATTCCATCACTCATCGTTTCGACCGCGGCAGGCTTGATCGTAAGTCGCGCCGGTGAAGCGGCTCCTCTCGCAAGTGAATTGAGAAGTCAAATTTTCGGTCAGGTGAATGCCATGGCGATTGCTTCCGTGATGCTCGGCGTGATCGCTGTCGCCCCGGGCCTGCCCTTTACACCGTTCGCCATCTTGTCGGCCGGCGCCTATGCGTTGTCTCGCAGCATGTCTGAGGATGAAGAGAAGAAGAAGGAAGAGGAAGTCGTAGAGCCCGACGGGCCGAGCGAGGAAGAACAGATTGCCGGTGCGTTGGCCCTTGACGATCTTGAACTCGAGATCGGCTATGGCTTGATTCCGCTTGTGGATCCCGACAAGCAGGGTGAGTTGCTCGGTCGGATTCGTGCAACGCGTCGCCAGCTAGCTACCGAGTTGGGCTTTGTTGTGCCGCTAATTCATATTCGAGACAACTTGCAGCTCGAGCCCGGCGGCTATGAGATTCTGATCAAAGGCAATAGCGTTACCAGCGGAGAGATACCTCCGGGCCATAGCCTCGCAATCTCGCCGGGTGAAGGTGCTGAAGAAATTCCGGGAGTGCCGACCAAGGATCCTGCCTTTGGGCTGCCCGCGAAGTGGGTACGGGACCGGGACGTGGATCGCGCATCGGCAGCCGGCTATGCGGTCGTGGATGCGTCCACAGCGTTGGCGACCCACCTGGCAGAGGTGATTCGGGAGCACGCCGTCGATCTTCTATCGCGCCGCCGTGTTCGTGAGCTGCTTGATCAGTTCTCCGAAAATGCTCCCAATGTTGTTGAGGAGATTGTACCCGCCACCGTGTCCATTTCGCTCCTGCACCGCACGATGAGGAGTCTGTTGTCCGAGCGCGTTTCCATTCGCGACATTGGAACGGTGCTCGACACCTTGGCCGAGTACGCGCCGAAGATTCAAGATCCCGATCTACTGACGGACCTCGTTCGCGAACGACTCGGAAGAACCATCACGCGTCCCTACCTGGACGACGAAGGTTCGCTCCGGGTGATCACGTTGTCTCCAGAGCTCGAAGAGAAGCTTCGCAATGGAGTGCAGCGTACCGAGAGCGGCTCCTTCCTCGCCGTCGACCCAACGACCCTCGATCACGTTGTAACGGGTATCGAGGGGGCGGTCCGTGATGGTGATTACGAAGCGGGCGGGCGCGTGCCGGTGTTGCTCGCCGCGCAGGCCGTGCGCTCGAGTTTGTACCAAGTGATTTCAAGGGTCGTGCCAAGACTCGCGGTGCTGTCGCACAGCGAGTTGCCTCCGGGCATTCAGATCATTGCCGAGAGCGTCGTGAGTGAAGCCGATGCACGTTAGACGATTCGTAGCGAGTACGACGGCCGAAGCCGTTCGCCAGGTACGCCAAGAGCTTGGTGACGATGCGCTGGTATTGTCGGTGCGAAAGATTCGCCGCAATCACGGCATGTTCGGTCTCTTCAGCAAGCCCTGCGTCGAAGTGACCGCCTCGGTGGATCGTCAGACCCGAAAGGGCGAGGAACCCCTCGCAAGTGACGAGGATGCGACGGTCAAGTTGACGCCGAGTGCTCCGCTGGCGGCGAGGGCTGCGGTCGCACCCATCGAATCCGAGTTGAGGATGCTTCGCGCCGAGTTGCGCGCACTTCGCACCGGGCACCAAGAAGACGATAATGCGATTCGCGACGAAATTGAGGCGCTCCGCCGGATGCTCGCGCGAAACGGCGACACCAAGGGTGGTGTGGGGGGCAAGGCGTTCGCAGGGGTTTTGGGGACGAGTGGGCTTGCGATGCGGCACCTCGAACGAATCGCGTCGGGTGCAAGGGAGTTGGCGGCCGAAGGAAAGGTTTCAGTTGAGCAAGCGTACAAAACGGTGCTCGCCAAAGAACTCGAAGAGACAATGGTGATACCGCGGCAGGATGATGATGCTCGCGTAGCGTTATTCGTCGGGGCCCCGGGTGTCGGAAAGACGACGACGCTTGCAAAAATTGCCGCGCAAGAGGACGAACGCGACGATCGCGTGTCTTTGATGACGACGGACACCTTTCGTATCGGTGCCGAGGAGCAGCTGCGCACCTATGCAGACTTGCTTCAGGTTTCTTTTGCAACAGCGGTCTCTCCTAAAGCCGTACAAGAACAACTCAGGAGTTGGGCAGGGCGACGCATCCTCATCGATTCGGCGGGGCGAAGTCGCTCGGACCGCTCGGCAATGAAAGACCTGCTCGACCTACGCCAGGTACTGGGAGACCGCGCCGCGGTCCACCTCGTCGTGGCAGCCGATACAAAGGAATCCGATCTGCGCGATCAGCTGCGGCGCTACTCACCACTGCACCCGGACTCGGTCATCGCTACCAAGATGGATGAAACCGATCAATGGTCTGATCTCGCCAACGTCTTGCTCGACGAAACAACGCCTCCCTTGGTTTGGCTAGGGACGGGCCAAAGAGTGCCGGAAGATCTGACGCTTCCCGACCCTGAAGAACTTGCGTCTCACCTCCTTGAGGACGCAGCATGAAGCTTCCCGATCTGACTTCGCTCAAGTGGGAGAGTCCGCGCAAGGACCAGGCAGCTGGCCTTCGTTTGGTGCCACGAGCTGAGATGGGTATCTCCGGCTTGACTGCGGTCGTTAGTGGCAAGGGCGGAGTCGGCAAGACGAACGTCGTGGCTAACGTCGGGGTCGCAGCGGCAGCCTTAGGCGCCCGGGTTCTCGTTGTGGATGGCGACATGGGCCTTTCAAATCTTGACGTCTTGATGGGGCTCAGTCCGAAACAGAGCGTGATCGATGTCGTGCGAGGCAGGTGCACTCTCGAAGAGGCGATCGTACAAGGCCCTAAGGGTGTCAGACTCTTGCCTGCGGGCGCGGGGCGCAACGATCTCGGCGTGTTTGAAGCCGGCGGGACATTGCGTCTAGTTGATGAGCTGCAGGCAGTGGCTGGCCAATACGATCTAATCCTGCTCGATGCCGGGTCCGGCATTGGCAAAGTTGTCATCGATCTCGCTTTACTCGCGACGCAAGTTGTCCTGGTCGCGGTGCCCGAGCCCACAAGTTTTGCCGACGCCTACGCGACCTGCAAAACCCTTTGGGCCACAAAACCAACACTTCCGATCGACGCGCTTGTCAATTGCAGCGATACCCCGAAAGAGGGGAGGCAAGTGCACGAACACCTCGAGCGCATGTGTGAGCGTTTTCTCCACAAGCCACTCGGCTTACTCGGAACCCTGCCAAGAGACCGGCGCCTGCGTGACGCGGTCACCCATCAGCGAGTCGTCGTAGAGGCGTATCCGAATTCAAGTATCGCGAAGGCCTTCGTCGCCCTTGCTCAGCAACTCATTGTCGCTGGCAAAGTCAGGCAGAAGGAAGAACGAGGTTCGCCACGCGCACACGCCAATCCAACCACCCCCCTTTTAACCGAACATGAGAAGGGAGCGACTACGGGAAGCCTCTGACGACTACTCGCTAGTTAGGTTCCCGTCGAGACTCATTCTCGAAAGGGAGAACAATCACATGGCTGAAATTCGCCGCATCGATCACGTAGTGCAAGTGCCCGATCCAGGAGCGCTTCGCAAGATACGACGTAAGGACGAAGATATGTCCGAAGAAGAACGTCGCCGACTCGATATCAAGAAGCGTCGCAGGGCGAAGAAAGATCCTCCCGCGGATGGCAAGGGCGACGAGCCCGGTGCCGCAAGTGATATCGACATCCGTGTTTAGAGCAATCCCGCTCAGGCGCACAGGCGTCTTCGCGTCAGAAGCTGATGCGCCCGCACCCGCAATGCAGGCTTCAGCAGCGGTTCTTCTCGCGTTTCTCAGCAATGTGTTTCAGGCCCCTATTTCAGACGCGCGCCGTCAAGGTCATCTCATACGTTGCGTTCTGAATCGGTCGACACATCGAATCGAGACATTTTTACCGGGTGTGATTGTGTGCAGTGATAAGTCGTGTTTTCTAACCCGTTGGTTTGACATCGCATTGTTTCAATGGATTGCGAGTAGTTTGAATGGCACGCGCCTTGCGTATGCAAGCAATGCGTCCTGTGTGGTCGGAACATAATTCCGGGTATCGGCGAATCTGAAAGCAGATCTGAAAGCAAGTTGAAAAGCAAATTGAGCGAATGCGGCGCGCCGCAACAGTGCAATTGAGCAACCGCAAGGCAAGTGCCTGAAAGGCAAAACTGAAATGCCCAGCAATCTATATGTTTCCGCGGCCGGAGCGATGGCGAGGTTGACGCAACTCGACCTGGTCTCGAACAACCTCGCGAACTCAGGGACGACCGGTTATAAGCGCGACGGAGCCTACTTCGAGTCTGTTCTCGAGGCTTCGTTGATGAATCAAAACGGCGAGGCCGTTGCAGGTGGTCCGGGACTCAATTTTGTCCGCAGCCAGGGCGTTGCCAGCGATTTTGAAGCGGGTTCAATTGACAAGACAGGCGCTCCCCTCGACGTCGCGATTCTCGGGCCCGGCTTTCTCGAAGTTCAAACCGAACAAGGTCCTCGCTACACCCGCGCGGGTTCGTTAGTGGTCGACGCATCGGGCCAGCTTACGACCACCGACGGCCAACCCGTGATGGGCGAAGGCGGCCCCATTCAAGCCACAGGCAGTGGTGTACACGTGAAGCCCGATGGCCAGATCTTTGATGCTCAGAACAATCCACTCGGCCGACTCAAGATCGTCGAATTCCAAAATTTGAGTGCACTCAAGAAGGAAGGGCATCAACGCTTTGAAGCTCTGCCCGGGGCATTGCCCACTGCGACAGCCAACCCAAGTGTTGCGCCTGGCTCGCTCGAGTCATCCAACGTCAACGCGGTTACCGAGCTGGGGACTCTCGTCATTCTTCAGCGCGCCTTTGAGGCGAATATCAAAACACTGCAGGCCGACGACGATGCGACGGCCAGCTTGATCAGGGAGGTACGAGGATGAGAGCTCTTTTTAGTGCGGCTTCGGGCATGGAAGCGCAGCAAATGCGCATTGATTCGATCGCAAATAATATCGCGAATGTTACGACCACGGGCTTCAAGAAGTCTCGCCCTGAGTTTGAAGATCTTTTCTACGAGACGGTTCAGCTACCTGGCGCAACATCGCAGTCGGGTTCGCAACTGCCTACTGGTGTTCAGATTGGGCACGGCGTTCGCCTTGCCTCGATGACCCGCGTGTTCAGCGGCGGTGACAAAATCGCTACCGGCAACGCGCTTGACCTCGCGGTCGATGGCGAGGGCTTCTTCCAAGTTCAAAAGGAAGGGGGCGACACGGTCTACACACGCGACGGTGAATTCAAGAAGAACTCGGACGGTAACCTGGTGACGAAGGGCGGAGATCTTTTGATCCCGACCATCAACATCGCTGCCGACGTGACCAATGTGACCGTCTTGCCTGACGGTACGGTCAATGTGATTCAAGCGGGTTCGACGATTCCAACTCAAGTTGGGCAGGTTGAACTTGCGCGCTTTGTCAACAACGCGGGCTTGCTTGCATTGGGTGGCAACCTCTTCTCGGTAACCGAAGCCTCGGGAGATCCGGAAACGGGGACGCCTGGTGAGAGCGGGTTTGGGGCATTGAGTGCGGGCTATCTGGAAGGCTCAAACGTCAATGTCGCCGAAGAACTTGTGCAGATGATTTTGGCTCAACGTGCCTTCGAAGTGAACTCACGCGTGATTCGCGCCGGCGATGAGATGCTCCGTACTGCAGCACAGTTGAGCTCATAACGTCGCGTAGACGCGCGCCGGTAATGAACGTAGATGGATGACGAGGCAAGTCGAAGATGATTCAGACAAAGCAACATCGACGCAGGGTTTTCGCGACCACACTGGGATTGTTGGTGTTGTCGTCGGCTTGGCCAGTGTCGGCTTCCCAGCCAACCACCGCGTTGTCACTTTCCGATCGCGTGCACGCGGAGGTGGATGAGTTGTTGCGCAAGCATGCATCGGGGCGGGTGAATCGTTTTGACATTCCGGCACTCGACAGCTTTGACGCTCTGGGCTTTGCGCCCGCGGACATAGACATTCGTGTTCGAACCCGACTTAACGGGGAACTCTACGGGCGTGTACCGGTCACGGTCATCCTCTCGCGAGGCGAGCACGAAGTGAGGCGGAGCGTTGTAACGGCGAGTCTGCTTTCGATCACGAGTGTACTGGTTGCGAGTCGATCTCTTGGCCGAGGTGAGGTGGTCCAGGAAGGCGACTTCCGCCGCGAGCGCAGGGACGTGTCTGTCCTGCGAGGCGGGGTGATTACCCGAGAGTCTCAACTCGTGGGCATGCGTGTCCGCAGTTCGGTAAAGGCGGGGCGGATTTGGCAGACGCGACACTTAGAGTCCATGCCGACCGTGAAGCGTGGAGAACAAGTGCGCTTGCGGCTGATCACTGGAGGGTTGCAGATCGACGGCTCGGGAAAGGCCGGTGAAGATGGACGCGCAGGAGATTGGATTCGCGTACTGAACGCGGCTTCAATGCGCTACGTCACGGGCCAGGTGGATGAGGAAGGGACGGTTTATGTTCGCTTCTAGCCGCAACGTCAACACAAACACAAACGCGATGCGCGCACAGTTTGTACTCCTCCTCGCCGTTGTAAGTGTGGCGACCAGCACGGGGTGTGTCGAAACCGCACTGCGCGAACGCGACGAGCCGATGGACTATCGCCCGATCGAGGTGCCCGCGGCCCCGCAGGCAAAGCCCGGCTCGATCTATCAAGGCACGACTTCCGCGGGTTCCTACCTGTTCTTTGACAGCAAAGCGCGACATCGCGGTGATCTCGTCACTGTCTTGATCACCGAGAAGACCCAGGCACAAGGTGACGCCGCAACCGAATTGGAATCAGAGCGCACGATGAGCGGGGGAGTGTCTTCGGATATCGGACTTGCGGGTCTGATCACGAAGCCGGCAAAGAAACTGCTCGGCATTCTTGGACTCGGGGGCACGGAAGCAGACGTCGCCAATGGCTCCGAAGTGAATGTGATCTCGAGTTCGATGACCAACGATTTCTCGGGCGAGGGCACTACGAGTCGCAGCGGCAGTTTTAGTGGAGTCGTTACCTGTCGCGTCGTAGACGTTTTGCCCAGCGGCATCTTGCACATCAAGGGCCGTCGCTGGGTCGTGATTAATCACGACGCGCAGTACTTAACGATCGAAGGGCTCGTACGCCCGGAAGATCTCTCGATCAACAACACGGTGGCCTCCAACTATGTCGCGGAGATGAATCTCAGCTACGACGGCCTCGGCGTGATTGACGACAAACAGCGCCCCGGTTGGGTCGCACGCATCTTTGATTGGGTATATCCGCTATGAGCACACGCGATTCGACCCAAAAGAGTGCTGCAAGTCGTCGCCTCGCCATCGCGGTTTTGTGCTTGTTCCTCACGCCCCTGCATGCACCGGCTGCTGATGCCGCGCGACTAAAAGAGATCGCGAGTGTCAATGGTGTTCGCGAGAACCCATTGATTGGCTATGGCCTGGTGGTCGGCCTCGCAGGGACTGGGGACAAAGCGGGTACCGAATTTACGATTCAGTCTCTTACCAGCATGTTGTCGAAGATGGGGATTACGCTTGACCCGAACCAGATTCGAGTCAAGAACGTCGCTGCCGTCATGGTGACCGGACGACTCCCGGCCTTCGCCCGTACTGGCAATCGCTTCGACGTGACGGTGGCGTCCATGGGCGACTCGACCAGCCTTGAGGGCGGCACGCTCTTGATGACGCCACTGCTTGGTAGTGATGGACAAATTTACGGTATCGCACAAGGTGCGATTTCAGTCGGTGGCTTCTCTGCAGGTGGCGGCGGTGGCGGCGTGCAAAAGAACCATCCCACCGTCGGGCGCCTTGCCAACGGTGCGACTGTGGAAAAGGAACTCGACTATCAACTCGACGGGATGAATACCTTCGAGGTGAACCTGTCACGCCCGGACTTTACGACCTCCCTGCGTACCGCTCAGGCAATCAATCTCTACTTTGGGGAGGAAATCGCGGACGCGATTAGTTCGGGTTCGGTAGAAGTTCGCATCCCCGACAGCTACCGCAACCGGATCGTGCGCTTCTTGTCGGAAGTCGAGTCTTTGGAAGTCGTGCCCGACCGAATCGCAAAGGTCATTTTGAACGAGCGCACAGGCACGGTCGTGATGGGTGCCGGCGTAAGGCTCTCCACCGTTGCGATCGCCCATGGCAGTTTGACCGTGACGATTTCAACGGAGAACCAGGCCTCGCAACCCAACGCCCTGTCTCGTGGTGGCGAGACTCGCGTTGTCAAAAATACAGATATCGAAGTTTTTGAGGAAGAAGCGCAGCTCAGCGTTATCTCAGCTCCGGTCACGATTGGTGAATTGGTGCGCGGCCTCAACGCCATGGGGGTTAGCCCGCGTGACTTGATCGCGATCATGCAAGCCATCAAAGCCGCGGGCGCGCTTACTGCAGAACTGGAGCTGATGTGAACTTCATCGAGCCGAACATAATGGCACCCCTGCAAGCCGAACCCAAGGCGAGCCTTGCAAAGAGCGACGATGCGAAAGCGTTGCAGGAGTTTGAGGCCTACTTCCTTGCGCAGATTCTGAAGAACTCGGGCGCCGAGAGCCAAGAGCACATGTTCGACGGCGGTAGTGCAGGGCGGATGTATCGCGATCAAATGTTCGACGAAATCTCTCGGGTGCTCTCTGCAAAGGGCGGGCTCGGGTTGATGGAGCAAATGGGCGACGCGCTGTCTGGCAAGGCGAAGGCGGAAGAGACTCTACCGCCGGAGAAGAAGCCATGACCCAGTTCGCCGACTACGCCGCACGGCTTTTCACCGTGTTGGCCGAAGAAGAAAAGCTCTACCTCGAATTGAAGGCGCTGCTACAGGCCGAGCGCGAACACATCGCGAGCCGCAACACGGACGAAATCGAGCAGACCGTGATGGCCAAAGAAGGTTTGGCGCGCGAGGGCAAACTGCTCGAGGAGTGCCGCCAACGGGTGATGCGAGAAGTCGCCGTGAGCATTGGCTTGCCGGAAAGCGACGCGACGCTTTCGCGGATCAGCGCAGCGCTCGGTGAAGAGGGAGGCGAGCTTCGCGCCATTCACAGCAGACTCGTTGCATTGATCGCGGCGGTAAGAGAGCTCTTGACTGCAAACTCGACGTTTGCGGGGGAAGCGCTCAATCGTGTTCAGTCGACGCTTCGGCTGCTCGGACGTTTGCTTCCCGATGAGCCGACGTATGGACGTTCGCCTTCACGCCAGGTTGCTCAACCCCACATGAAACCCGGACGTATTGTCCGGCAGTCGGCATAGGTAGAAAAATGGCCGGTCTCTTTGGAACACTGGATATTTCGTCTCGTGCACTACAAGTTAACCAACGTGGGTTGGCGATCACGGGGCACAATATCGCCAACGTCAATACACCCGGTTACACCCGGCAGAGGCAGGAACTCGAAAGCGCGGTTTCGACTCAGGATGGAAGCGGGCACATCGGCAATGGTGTAAACCAGCGCACGATCAACCGCATCAACGACACATTCTTGCAAGCCCGGTTGATTCAAGAGCATTCATCGTACGGCTCGCTGCAAAGTGAGAGCAGTGTCGTGGGGCAACTGGACGCACTGTACAATGAGCAGTTCGGCGACGGCATCACGCCCCAGTTGTCGAAGCTCTACGACGCATTTGGCGATTTGGCGAACGCTTCAACGCCCGGGCAGATTGCCGAGCGCGGAGCCTTGGTTGGGATTGCCCAGTCGGTGACGACGACGTTCAACCGGTTTGACACCCAGATGGGCGATCTGCAGCGGTCGACTGACCGCGCGATTGTGGGGATCCTACCGGAAGTCAATGGATTGCTGGACCGCATTGCGACCCTCAACTCCGAGATCGCCAAAAGTGAAGTGGTTGCTCCTGCCAACGATCTGCGCGACGAACAAGAGCGCCTGATTCGGGAGCTGGCCTCGAAGATCGAGATCACCACACTTGAAAGCAATTCCGGCATGACGACGGTGTTGTTTGAAGGTGGCATTCCACTAGTTGAAGGCCAGCGCGCTTCATCTTTAGTCGCAGTCGCCGACCCAACAAACGTTTTTGATCCAACATTTTCGTCGGTTCACGTTCAGATTGGCAACGAGTCGATTGATATCACCGATCGCATTCGAGGCGGAGAGCTCGGCGGGATGCTGATCTCCCGAGACGTCCACATTGCGGACGCTATTCGGGAGCTCGATGCGTTGGCATACACGCTGGTGCAAACCGTAAACGAGCAACACAACCTTGGTGCGGGGCTCGTTGACGGTTCGTCGAACGACTTTTTTTCGCTCGACAGTCCAGGCACTGTGGAAGGTTCTGCCGGCGAGCTCAGAGTTGCGGACGTCATTCTGGCGGACTCCGGGAACATTGCCGCTGGCGGAGGACCCGGGCCAGCCCTCCTCGGCGATGTTACGAACGCCGCAGAGCTCGCACGCTTGCGCGACGTTTTGTCACCGAGTTACGCCGCTGGCGATGTCCTCGGGACACCAACCGGCGTAAGCCAAAGTGTCATACAGCAGTCAGCAAATATGATTTCCGCTCGCGGCCGTGCGGCCGAGTTGGTCGACTTTTCACTCAGGCAACAAGAGCGAGTGCTCAACGAGGTAGAAGATCGTCGAGACCAGGTATCTGCGGTTTCGCTCGATGAAGAGGTGACGGATCTGATCCGTCTCCAGGCAAGCTTTCAAGCGAATGCTCGGGTGATCAGCACGATAAACGAGATGCTCAACGAGTTGGTAAATGTGATCTAACAAGTCGCGTCGCGAAGGCCGCGACGCAGCAGGAGAAGAAATATGCGAATCACAAATTCTGCGCTTTACCGGTTTGGCGTTCGAAACGCCCAGGAACAGCGCGAGCGACTGGCGCAAACCCAGGAGCAAGCCTCGACGGGGCG
>JBLHOB010000033.1:0-11966 GCA_047619425.1 Myxococcota bacterium | reverse complement strand
GCGCCTTCGAAGCTCGCGATGGTTTCTTCAAACCATTGAATCGCGGGCAAGTCGAGGTGATTTGTGGGTTCGTCGAGTAGCAGGACGTCAGGGTCACTGAGGAAGAGCTTGGCCAACTCGACGCGCATCAGCCATCCGCCGCTGAAACTGTTAAGGGGGCGGTGCCGCGCTTCTTCTTCGAACCCGAGGCCTGCCAACACAGAGGCGACCTTGCCCTCGCGTTCGTAGCCGCCGCCGTGTGCGAAGTGGGTGCTGACGTAGTCGTAGCGCTCAGCCAGGGAGGATGGAATTTCCTTCTGTTCCTCCCCGAGGTTCGTCATTTGCTCTTCGAGGGAACGCATTTCGAGTTCGAGTTCGTCGAGGCGTGCGAGGGCCTTGGCGGCTTCTTCTTGCACGCTGTGTTTTTGGTTCGGGTCGATCTCCTGTCGCAGCATCCCGATGCGCACGCCACGACTCTTGATGACATCGCCGTTGTCGTGGGGCTCATCGCCCGAGACGATCTTGAGCAGCGTCGACTTGCCCGCGCCGTTGGGGCCGACCAGTCCTACGCGGTCGCCCGCATTGAGGCCCAGGCTTGCGCCCTCGAACAAGGTGCGTCCGCCAATATGTTTGGTGAGTTCTTGAAGTCGGATCAGCACGCGGGGCTCTTCTCAGTTTCGAAACGAATTTCGGGATAAGGGTTGGATTGACGAGGATGGATTCTCAAAGCGCGGGTGCGGGCAGCATTCGGACCGATCCGCACAGCGGACTGGGTCGCGACGGGCGAGGCCCGGGTGCCCGAGTGGCGCCAACCCTAGCAGGGTCGCGGGCGATTCTCCCGGTCGGCACCGCGCTTTGGCGAAAACCTGCGGTGGCACGCACGCGAGTGCTCTTGCATGCTCCGCACACCCATGCGGCCACTGTCTTCACAGGTTCGGTATGCCATTAGCGGCATCTTTGATCTCGCCTACAACGCGGAGATGAAACCCGTGCAGTTGCGCGTGATTGGCGAGCGACAGAATATTCCGCCGCGTTACCTCGAGCAGATCTTCCAGCGCCTGCGCCGCGCGGGCTTGGTTGCCGGCAAACGCGGGCCAGGCGGCGGCTACACCCTGGTGCGGGGCACCTCGGAGATCACTCTGCGCGATGTGGTCGAGGCCGTAGAGGGGCCGATTGTCGGGGGGGACCGCGAGGCGGGGGCGTGCGACGAGCCGGTTGCGACCCCAGGCGTCGCCGAGCGCGCAGCCGATGGCAGCTCGGACGCAACACCCGAAGTGGTCGACAATTCGCCTAGCTTTCTCTGGGACGTGATTGCCGAACGATTTGCCGCGGTGCTCGCTGAGACCACAATCGACGACCTATGTCAGGAGTCGGCACGGCGTGGTGTGCATCGGGCCGACTCGGAATTTCTGACCTACCAGATCTGAGCTGTAGAGCGATCCGCTCGCTTGGTGTGGCTGCTTGCGCGGCTTGGCGCGTGGGATCTTGCATCGTTTGCTCGTTGTGGAGCGATCCCCAGATTTGACCAAACGAGCGCTTCCGGCTTGCGGATTGCGTTCTGCAGCAGTGGCTGAGATTTGGGTGTGAAGTTTCAAGAAGTGCGTAAACTGTCTTGCTCGCGATTCTGGGGCGTGCTTTGGGAGTTTCCACGTACAAGCCTGAGTCGGTGCATCGTCCCGTGGTCATTTTTTAAAGTTGGTTGAAGTTGGAGAGTGAGTTGAGTCATCCGATTGTTGAAGAAGAAGCTGTACTACTCGAGCGCGTGCGCGCGGCGTTGTCTGTATTGCCCGAGGCGCGCGCGGCGTCCCAGGCGCCGTTGATTCGAGAGCTCGAACGTCTGCGCGAGACCATGATCTCGGGTGACGAGGCGAAAGACAATTCGGCTCTACTTGAGCAATACCATCATCAGTCGGCGGTGCTCGATCAACTTCAAAAGGCAGGCCCGCCGGCGCAGGTCGACCCCGAGTCTCCGTACTTTGGTCATTTGCGTTTGGAGGAGGGCGACACCGTACGAGACCTGTGTCTTGGCAAGGTGACCTGTCTCGCCAAGGGAGTGCGAATCGTCGATTGGCGCGACGCCCCCATCTCAAAGATTTTCTACCGCTACTCCCAGGGCGACGAGTTCGACGAAGAAATTGCCGGACGCGAGCGAATTGGCGAAGTGATCGTCCGCCGTATGGTCAGGATTCGTGAAGGTCGTCTCGAGCGGGTGCAGGCGCCTGAGGGGGACTTCATCTTTGACCCAGAGGCCGAAGATGGCTGGACCCAGCACCGGGTTGAGCGTCCGAAGCTTTCGGGTGGCGAAGCCGCTGCGTTGCGCTCCCACGACGAGGGGGAGGCGACCGATCGACGCCTCGGCAGCGACGCGACCGGACGCGTGCAGCGCGCCGACAAGCATTTGCCCGAGATCACAGGCCTGATCGATCCGAGTCAGTTTGATCTGATCACGCGGCCCTCGGCGGGCTTTCTCGTTGTGCGCGGAAGCGCGGGGTCGGGCAAGACGACCGTCGCACTTCACCGTGTTGCCTATCTCGCCTTTGACGATCCACGCATCGACAGCGAAGACACACTGGTTGTGATGTTTTCAAAGGCGTTGCGCAACTACGTGAAGCACGTTCTGCCTTCACTTGGCTTGAGCAATGTGCGCATCGTGACGTACCCCGATTGGGTGCGCGACGAGCGCAACCGTCACTTTCCGCGTCTGCCCAAGAGGCCGCGCGAGGACGCACCCGCCATCGTTCAGCGGATCAAGCTTCATCCCTTCCTGGCGGCTGCTCTCGAAGCACAGGTCGAGCGGGTCCCGGGACACAAGCGTTGGGAGCAGGCCCTCGACGATTGGGCCAGTGTGTTGACGTTGGTCCCACTGCTCAAGGAAACCGTGGCGCGAGTGTCGCCCGGTGCCTTCAGCGACGCAGATCTCGAGAAGTTCGCCAGCTGGAACCGGGATCGCGTCGATGAGCTCTATTCCCATCTCGCCGGAGAGGAAGATTCCGGCGCACAACTCGACCCCGAAGACGACGCATTGCTTCTGCGCGCTTGGCAATTGCGCGTAGGGCCACTGCTCGGGAAGGGGAAGCGACCGCTTCGCTATCGGCACGTCGTGCTCGACGAGGTGCAGGACTTCTCGCCTCTTGAGGTACAGGTGCTGCTGGGTTGTTTGGGAGACACGCCGAACATCACCTTGGCGGGCGACACCCAACAACACGTCATGCAGAACAGTGGCTTCACTTCGTGGTCCGAGTTCTTTCGTTACCTCGGTGTCGAAGGAGCCGAAGTCGAGACGCTGAAAATCAGCTACCGCTCGTCCCAGCAAATCGTCGGGTTCGCTTACTCGCTGCTCGGCAACTTGCAGGAAGACGACGATTCGCCCGAAGCCACGCGCTCGGGGCCGCCGGTTGAATTGTTTCAGTTCAGTCACGGTGGCGAATGTGTTGCGTTTCTGGCGGACGCGTTGCGCGAATTGCGACGCGACGAGCCGTTGGCCAATGTTGCAGTCCTCACGCCATCGACGACTTCGAGTGAGACGTACTTCGACGGCTTGCAGCGCTCGGAAATTCCAGGCGTGCGGCTCGTGACGGATCAAGACTTCACGTTTCGCGCCGGTGTCGAGGTGACAGAGATTGAGCAGGTGAAGGGCCTCGAGTTTGACTACGTCATCCTGGTCGATGTCGATGCAGGCAACTACCGCGACATTCCCGCAGCAAGGCGCCTGCTGCACGTCGGAGCCACACGCGCCATTCATCAGTTGTGGTTGATGGCGGTGGGGAAGCCCTCGGCGATCATTCAATCGCTATCGAACGACGGGGCGAGTGCTGGGTAGCGCAGGGGGGTCGGGGGGGGGGCTCTGGGGTGTGTCCAGCCCAAGCGATGCTGGCTAGCGATTGGCCTCAATCTGGGTGCGCCAACCGTCGAGTAAGCCCGCCAGGGTCTCGCGCAACGCAATGCTGGGCTTCCAGCCAGTCGCTTCGCGGAGTCGGGTCGAGTCTCCAACGAGTTGATCCGTCGGGCGAAAGTAGTCGGGGTTGGTGGTGACGTCCGGAGCGACGCCGCCGAGTTCGATCAAGGTGTGAAGGAGGGTTGCAACCTTCACCGGGACGCCGCTCGCAACGTTGAAAACGTCCGGCGCGATCGCTGGGTCGAGCAGGCGGATATACGCTGCAACGACGTCGTCGACGTCGAGGAAGTCGCGTACCGATTCGAGGTTGCCGACGGCAACTTTCGGTTCGCGAACGCCGGCTGCGATCTCGGCGATTTGCCGGGCAAAACTCGAGGCGACGAACACGTCGGATTGTCCTGCGCCGGTGTGGTTGAACGAGCGGGTACGCATGACGTTAAGGCCGCGTTCACAAGCGAGGGCCCCCAGAAGCTCGGCCGCCGCTTTGGTGCGCGCGTAGGGCGAACCCGGGCGTAGGCCGGTGGTCTCGGAGTAGGCCGGCGCGTTTGCTTCGGTGGTCTTGTATTCGTCGGCCGAGCCGATTAGCAGCACCCTGGCTTCCGGGGCATAGCGTGAAACCGCGTTGAGCAAATTGCGTGTGCCGAGATAGTTGACGCGAAAGCAGCTGGCGGGGTCTCGCCACGAGCCGGCAACCGAGCTTTGTGCGGCCAGATGGATGACTGCATCCGGCGTGGCCCCGGCGATTGCATGCTGGACCTTTGCGGAGTCGCGGATGTCCAACTCGTCGCCGGCGGGCACTGGCGTGTGGCCCGCTTCCACTAGGCGTGGGAGCAGTCGGCTTCCAACGAATCCGGACGCGCCGGTTAGAAAGACTCGCATGGTCGAGCACGCTGCCAAACCCCGAACCGCGGCGCAATGTTGCCGGGGGTGCTGGGGCCGAGGGCAGCCGAGACTTGCGCCCGAGTCTTGACCCAGCGTCCTTCTGGGGGTAGTGATCGTGGCATGATTGTAGGAGTGGCGGGACGCAACGGCGCGGGGAAGGGCGAGGTGATCAAGCTTCTCGAGGCGAGAGGGTTTCTTTCGCTCTCCTTGAGTGATGTGATTCGCGAGGAACTGCGCAAGCAGGGGCTCGAAGAGTCGCGGGATCTCATGATCAATACCGGCCGTCGTCTGCGCGCCGAAGGTGGCCCCAAGGTGCTGGGCGAGCGCTTGTTGACGATGATGGAGCCCGAGCGCGACTACGCGGTTGACTCGGTTCGTCACCCGGCTGAAGTCGAAGCCATGCGCGGTGGGGCCGGGCGCTTTGTGTTGCTTTGGGTGGCTGCCGACGAACAGGTTCGCTTTACCCGCATGCAGTCGCGCGGGCGCTCCGGGGATCCGACTACCCTCGAAGAGCTTCGCAGCCTCGAAGCGCGAGAATTGGGTAGTGCTGACCCTGCGGCACAACAGCTAAACGCTGTGGAAGCGCTCGCGGACTATGCTCTGTGCAACGATCACGGATTGAGCGAGTTGTCGGCGGAACTTGAAAAGGTACTTCCCGCTTAGCATGAACTTGGATGCGCCCTGGATCGATGGAGCTGCGTCCGCTCCGGTGTTCGACTCCGTCCACGTGTGCGCTTGATTGAGCCGCCTCGCCCTCGAGTTCGACCCGCCGTGTCCGTTAACGGTGTTGAATTCCCGTAGCACTGGATTTTCGGGAATTCTTGTGTTGATGCGCATCGAATGTGTCATGAGGTTTCGCTAAGTCTGGTTTGGGGCTCGGCCGAAGTAATCCACGTGTGATTGGGATTGAATGAAATCATCAATTGCATTAAGGGGATTTAGGTGGGGCATCGCAGTCAGGTGGTTTTGGGTTCGTATGACATGACGTCGACTGCGACGCAATGCAGGAGAATCGCCCATGCGGCCTAGTCCTTTGCGTTTGATGGACCATCGGGAGTTCCCGTTGCTCTACGTAGACGACGAGCCGGACAACTTGCGAATTTTCGAGTTGACGTTTCGCCGCGACTTCAAGATTTTTACGGCTTCGAGTGCCGAGGAAGGCCTTGAGATCCTGAACCAAAATCCGATTGCCATCGTGCTCTCCGATCACCGCATGCCCGGCATGATGGGTGTTGAATTTTTGGCGCGCGTTCGCGCAATCGACCCGAAGACGATTCGCATGCTGGTGACAGCGTATGGCGATGCCGAAACCCTCGGAGTCGCAATCAACGACGGCAGCATCTATCGCTATATCCCGAAGCCCTGGAACCCCGACGACCTCCGGCTGACCCTGCGGCGCGGTATTGAAACCTACGCCCTCGACCGCGAACGCGATGCGTTGATTGGCGAACTGACTCAACTCAACCAGCTTTCCCGTGCCCTTCATCGCGAGTTGGACCTGCAGCGTGTGATCGACTTGTTGCTTCACACGACCGTAGATGAGCTTGGTTTTGATGGCGCAGCGCTGCTCTTCTTTGATGCAGTTGGCGATACGCTTGAGTGGGCTGGAGTCGCACCGCAAGACGAGGTGGCGAAAGCGATTGAGTGCCTTTCAATCAATCGCGGCAACGCGCGTGAGTTCATCGAAGAACTCGAACTTGCCGTGACTCAGGTGTTGCGGGTGGACCAGATTGAAAGCCTTCCTCGAGTGGTGCGCGATTGGTTGACGGAAGTATCGGCGGAAGAAATTCTCGCGGTCCCGCTGGTTGGGGCGAATGGCGTGATCGGCATCATGGCCGTTGACAACCGCCGGGGTGGCCGACGCTTTGGAGCCGACGATCAGACTCTGCTCGACGGCGTAGCGACCCAGGCCGTGGTGGCGATTGAGAATGCGCGCATCGTGAAAGCGTTGCGCAGCGCCCAGCGCCAGATCCAGCGCGCCGATCGACTGGGCACGTTGGGGACTTTGGCAGCGGGCCTCGCCCATGAGATCAACAACCCTCTCGTGTCGATCCAAACCTTTGTCTCGATGGCGCCGTCCAAGCGTGCTGACGCCGACGACTCGGAGTTCTGGCAGGACTACCACCAACTTGCTTGCTCTGAGATCGAGCGTATTCGCGAGTTGGTTTTGACCATGTCCCGGCTCGCCCACGGTGGCGACGAACAGGGCACACCCAGCGAAATCTCGCTTTCGGGCTTGGTCGATGAAGTGGTTCTGCTGCTGCAACCGGAAATGCAGGAAGCGGGCATTGAGTTGCAGCTTGATGCAGGCTCGCGTGACTTAAAGGTGTACGGCATTCGGCCGCATCTCAATCAGGTTCTGCTGAATCTGCTTTGCAACGCGATTGCAGCAACACCGCAAGGTGGAAAGATCATTGTGCGTCTTGCCCCCGACCCTACGGCTGAGCAGGAGACTGTCTGCCTGACCGTCGAAGACTCCGGCGATGGCATCCCGGAAGAGAACCTGGAGCGCATCTTCGACCCGTTCTTCACCACGAAGGACCCCGACCAGGGCACAGGCCTCGGCCTGATGATCACGTATCGGATCGTGAATGATCACGGCGGGTCGATCGAGGTCATGGGCAGCCCCGGCCACGGTGCGTCGTTTCTCGTAAGACTTCCGGTGAAGCAGCAAGGCGCGTAGCACTCTCCGAGACCGGCTTGACGCGAATCTGGCAATGGCAGACACTCCGTCCGCTAAGTCGCCCCCGTGGACTTGGGTCGCGCCGCACGGTTGAACCAATGCGGCTCCCACCGCGTCTGTGAAGTAGCCCATTTTGATTGCTAGCACGTTGGAGAATCTCGCATTGCAAGCCATTCGTATTGCCATCGTCGGCGTCGCCGCCTGGTTATTTCTCGCCCCGAGCGCGGGCTTTGCCGCAGAGCCGGTGCGTATCGCAATTCTTCCCATCGTCGTCCATAGCGCGGACGACCCGACGTATTTGCGCGCTGGGTTGGCGGACATGATCACGTCACGGATTGACCAAGCCGGTGGCTTCGAGGTCGTCCGGATCGACGATGTCGAGTTTGCCACCACGCGCATCGGTACTGCGATTGCGCACGGCGCTAAAGCAGGGGCCGACTACGTATTGTTTGGTTCGTTCACCCGGTTTGGTACCGGGGCCAGTCTCGACATGCAGTGCGTGTCGACCGACGCCAATTTTGAGGGCGACGCCCTGCGAGAGATCTTCGTTCACACGGGAAGTGTTGGTGAAGTCATCCCCGATCTCGACGATCTGGTCGGCAAGGTGGGTCGCTTTGCAATCGAGGGGTTCGGCTCGGTTCCCGATGTTGCCGCCGCACCGCCGGTTAGTGAGGGAGGTACTGCCAAGGCTACTCTCGAAGCGCGAATCGAAGCTCTCGAAAAGGCATTGGCCGCAATCACTCCAAATCCGGAGCCCGCGAAGCCCTGAGGCGCAGAAGTTTTGTGCAGAACCCGCTCGCCATGTCGAGCGCCTGCGCTAACGTACGCCCGCTCAGCAATTTGGTCGAGATGTTTGGCGGTGTAGCTCAGTCGGTTAGAGCGACGGCTTCATAAGCCGTAGGTCGGTGGTTCAAGTCCACTCACCGCTACCAATCTCCCTTCCGATTGTCGTCGGCTAGGCGCTGCTTAGTCGGCGTATCCGAGGGCGCGCAACTGCTCGACGATTTCATCATTGACGATGGATTTCGAGGTGGCGCCTTGCCAGAACTCGTCGATTGCGGCTTCGAGTTCGCGCACGCGATTGGGTTGCTGCCCGCTGAGATCGAGATGTTCTTCGGGGTCGTTTTCGAGATCGTAGAGTTCGTAGGTTCGCCGACCGACGCGTGGCGTAATGATGAGCTTGAAGCGTCCATCGAACACCGCGCGGAGCTTCCCTTCGCTTCCCTCCGGATAGCAGACCATCCCGGGCGCGAGGTGCGGCCCGCGATCGGGGGCGGGGCAGTTTTCGCTCTCTACGAAAATGCGTCTGGAAGCGGTCGCCGAGCCGGTGAGCATGGGGCGGGCCGATATCCCATCCATCGATTCGACGATCTCCTCAACCTGGTTTCCAGTTAGGCCAACAAGCTCGAGAATCGTCGACGCGATGTCGTGCAGGCGTACGAGCCCGGGGACACGCGTGTCACTGGGGACGACCCCTGGCAGCCGCATGATCAAGGGGACGTGAAGTTGTTCGTCATACAACCACTCGCCGTGATCGAGGTGCCCGTGCTCACCGAGGCTCTCACCGTGATCGGAAGTGACAACCACCAAGGTTGAGTCCCACACGCCGTGTTGCTTTAAGGCGGTGACCACGCGATCGAGGTGGTGATCTACGGTCAGGATCTCTGCATCGTAGGCGGCAACCATCTCAGCTTGGTCGCGAGGTTTCCCCCACCACGCACTCAGGTTGCCAACGGGGTTGGACTCGAGGCCTGTGCGAAAGGCACCGCGAAAAGGTGCTGGCGGATCGTAATAAGCATGGGGGTCAAAGTAGTGGAGCCATGCGAAGAAGGGCTCTTGGCGTTCGACTCCCAGCCAGGTGAGGGCGGCTTCGGTAACCGAGTCGGCGCGGCGCTGCCATTTCTCGGCTTCGATTCTTCCCTTGCCGCGAACATGCTCAAGCGCTTCACCGCCCGCGAAGTCATGGGTGTCAAAGCCGCGATCGAGCCCGCCGCGACCGACGAGGCCCACACGGCTCACAAACGCCCCGGTCGCATACCCATTGGCCTGCAACACCTCAGCAAGCGTCGGATGGGTCGTTGACAAGGTTCGCCCGCTCTGTCGCACTCCGTGTCGCGTTGGATGCAGGCCGGTCATGATCGACGACATGCTTGGGTCGGTAAGTGGCAGAGGCGAATAGCAATGCTCGAATACGACACCCTCGTCGGCCCAGGTGGCGAGGTTTGGCATCGTTTCGCGGGAGTATCCATAGAGCGAAAGATGATCCGCACGCAGGGTGTCAATCGTAATGAGCAACACGTTGGGGCGGGAATCGCGTTCGGTACAAGCGACCCACGAGAGCAGGGTCAACGCAATGCCCACGACTGCAGCGCCCGAGCGGAGGCGGAAGTGCGGCTCAACCATTGGGCATCGAGCATGGAGGGGAGTTGGAGTTCGCCCGCTTACAACGATGCGTTCGCCCGTTTTGTGCCGAAGGGTCTTGCCCGAGTAGCGTTCGCGGATCGTCCATGCGAAGACGAGCATAGCCTAGAAGTCCAACTTCAAAGCTGGCACGGAGAGGCGGAGAAACGATCGCTGCCGCAACGTGCCTGTCGCATGACCGCGCGAAGGCCGCCGCAGCAAGCTGTTTGCGCGCTCACAAGGTCGAAGTAAGGAAGGTGTTCGCCATCGACGCAGCAGAACTGACGAGTGGCAGCGCCATTGCGGGTCAAAATGCCAGAGTGCGCGTGTTTTTTTTACGGTGTCGGTTCCCCTGTGAATCGATTTGCCAGATTGGATTTCATCTCTGTGTAGGCATCCCGATACGTCTAGCAGCGTCAACGCGTGTTTGAATCGGTTTGCGTTTGGGCGCCTTAATCACGGCGTGGTGTGTGGAGTGATTGCGGTAATTTCAGGTTGGGGACCTGCTGGGTGGTCACTCAGGCGCGAGTGACGTGGTGCGTTGATGGTGGTGCCGCGATCGTCTCGCGGGGTATCAATCCGACCGATGATGCCGATCGGGGCACATGAATGCCTGGGGGATCTGTCCATCGTCGCGATTGGGTTGCTTAGGGTGACCTTCAGCATTGCCCTGTACAGGGCGACATCCAACACGGCTAAACGTCTGGTTTGCCTTCGGTACCCGGGATTGATGCCTGCGACACGTGCGCACCGATCAAGCGGCCGGGGGATGAGGGACGACGTGTTTCGGCCGCGAAGTCTCGACGAACTTCAGCAGAATTAGACGAAAGCGAGGCTCGATCGAGACTAGCGAGTTTTGAGTACCGGGATGCGCAGGTTCGTCGTTCCGGAGCTGCGGTGTTGCCATTCGGTTAATTCGCGTCGAAGTACAGATCCGCCGGGAAGCACACGCACAGGCTTCGCCTTGCTCGAATCGAGGACGAGTTCTTCGGTCAGATTGCCGGCCAAGGAGTCCAGCCTGTCAAAGGCGTTGGTCGGGTTGGATCGCTCTTCGATCCACGTCGCGGACGCGGTGCTCGTGACGGCTACTGAGGCGAGTGCGACGAATAGGAAAAGTGCCAGGGCCCTGCGAGGCTCACGAATTGCGGACTTTCCAAGAGCAGGGCCTGCGAAAGCGGGCTGCGGATGTCCGTATAGAGCCATGATCATTTCCTTCCCAAAAGACACCACTGGAAGTGGCCGATTTCCGGCGCAGGTGTCAGAAAAGAATTGAGAAATGCCTATTCGATTAAAGCTTGAGTCATCGCGGGCAGTTAACGGGGCCTGGGCCAGGGTCTTGTCGGCAGATAAGCCAATGGAACGACGCCTCGTTCGACTATCCCAGCCCTGGTTTGAGCTTGTGTTTTTGGACTTTCCCCGAGGCAGTCGTCGGCAGGACGTTGATGGCCTCAAAGCGATGGGGAATCTTGAACTTCGCAAGGGCGCGGCTTCCCCAGGCCCGCATCGCTTCCGGGTCGAACGCGGCGCCTGGGCGAACGACAACAAATGCGCATCCAACCTCGCCCCAGCGCGGGTCGGGCATGGCGACTACGGCGATGTCTTCGATGCCCGGACAGTCGGCATAGGCAGCTTCGACTTCGGCGGGGTAGACGTTCTCGCCACCTGAAATGAACATCTCCTTACTGCGGCCAACCAAGGTGATGAAGCCTTCGTCGTCGATTTCGGCCAGGTCGCCGGTAAGCACCCATCCGTCACGCAGGGTCTCTCGCGTTGCTTGCTCGTCGCGCCAGTAGCCCAGCATCGTGATGGGCCCGCGGACCACAATCTCGCCAATTTCTCCGTTGCCCGGTTCGCGAGCGGGTTGCACGTCGGTCCAGTCCACGGGTTGGCCTGCGAGGCCATCGCGCGAGATCACGCGCAACTCGTGATGCTCGAGTGCTCGGCCGACGCTTCCCGCTTTTGAAAGGGCATGCTCTTCGTCGAGGCAAGTGAGCATCGAGGTTTCGGTTTGCCCGTAGCCTTGCTTCAGCACCACACCAAAGTCTGCGAATGCGCGGATTGTCCCGGGCGCGACTGCAGCGCCCGCGCCGAACGCAAAGCGCAGGCTGCTCAAGTCGAAGCGTTCAC
>JBLHOB010000032.1:0-12159 GCA_047619425.1 Myxococcota bacterium | reverse complement strand
TCAAAAGACTTGGTGATTCAAGCCCTACTCGTCGACCCGGTTGTTGATCGCATCGGCAAGGCTGATGCTCTCGTCCGCGCGATGGTCGAGATGCAGAGTGAGCACCTCGGATATTTGCGCTGAGTCACGGGAGTGCGCGCACTAATTGCCATGATGCCCGTACCGAGAGTCATCGTTTGAGTGCGTGCACCGAAAAATGCCGGCGTTGAATGGCATCGTAGCCTCCCGCCTCAGCACTCCAGGCATGATCAACGCCGAGTTTCTCCGCTGCAACCGCGTAGTCGACGACTTTGTCGAAGTCACGTTTTTTGCCTGAACCCGCCGCGCCAACGCCGATGGCAGTCTTCATGATCGCTAGCTCCCAAGCTTGCGGACAAGATGAGGAAGGTGATCGACGCCAAAGAACATCTCGCCGTCGACAAAGAAAGTCGGCGCACCGAAAGCGCCGCGCTCGACGGCCTCTTCCGTATTGGCTCGAAGCTCTGCCTTCACGTCATCATCACCGGCGCGCGCAAGCAATTGTTGCGCATCGAGGCCCGCGCTCTTCACGACGTCAGCCTGCACCGCCTTGTCACCGAGGTTGAGTCCCCGCTGCCAGAAGCTCGGGTACATCGCCCCATGGTAGGCATCAAACACACCTTCGCGCTGGGCCGCAACTGCGAGCCGCATCACGCCAATCGTGTTGATCGGAAAGTGCGGGTTCATCGCAATCGCAAGGCCGTGCTGATCAGCCGTACGGCGCAACACCGCACCACCGTAATTTCTCTTGGCCTCAACCGTCTCCATCATCGGCGATTGGTTGCCAGTGGCCTTGAACACACCACCAAGCAGCATCGGACGATAGGTGATGGAGGCGGCGTGCTCCTCGGCGAGACCGCCGATCACGCCGTTCGCCAAAAAGCTGTACGGACTGCCGTAGTCGAAGAAAAACTCTATTGCTTGCATGAGACGGTTCCTTCCGGGTGGGCGACGAAGCTCTGTGTTAGCAAAAGAGCGTAGCGGAGACCCCAAAAGCGGATGGCGAGTTTTCAGGTCCCGAAACGCTTAATGATCCCGCGGCGACGCGCGCGCAATTGTTCGCGTCGCTCGGCCGCGCTCACTTTCCTCGCGTTGGCGGGAACGTGTTGAGGCAGTGCCGATGCGGCGACTTGTTCGACCACGGGGCGCGGATAGTCGTCTGCGCCGATCCACCGAAATGTCACGTAACCTTCGTCATGGCCACTGGGATCGAGCCAATTTGCGAAGCCGAGATCTTGATGGCTTACGGCGACGAGCAGACTCCCATCTTCTTCGAGAGCCGCGTGGTGTTGATTGAGACTGCTCATGCGATAGCGGTAGTCCATGGTCTCCCACCAATAGCTACCGAACTCCACCGCCCAGTAGGATGCGCTTGGCGGTGTCACTCGAAGCAACATCACCTCGTCTTGGGGCAACTGCCAATAGGCGATCAAGGGCGCACCACCGGGAGTAAAGTCGATGCTGTTTGACTCGAGCTCTCCGTAGGAAATGAATTCGTTCGGGCGTGCCTTCCACTTGTCCAGCATCTCGGCCCAGTAGCCGACGGAGTAACGCACCCAATCTGCGGCGCCCCGCAGACCCTTACCCAACTGTTCGGCGCTCAACGGTGCCGGTGCGCCCTCCCCGCCCTCACGTTCAATGGTTGCGACCATGGGCTCTTCCGTTTCCCAATCTGCAAAAAATTGCCGAAACGTTATGCGATAGGTGTCGGGGCTCGATTGAATCCAATTGCCCGGGTGTTCGTCGGGGCTCACAATCAGCTCGAACGAGCCATCGTCTTCAACGGCGAGCTGGTTGTCGATCAAGCTGCCCACCACCTGGCCACCCCATGGCGTATTGCCGTCTTCGAGCACAGTCACGGCAAAATACGCCGCACTGCCTCGGGCTCCGCGGATGCGATAGGTATCGCGACCGTTGATCGGCCCACCCAGATAGAGGGCGTCCGTGTTGTCGCCTCCCTGCTTGCGAATTGGGTCGAAGTAGTGGAGCAACTCGGGGAACTCAGGGTCTTTGTTCTCGAGTTCGAACTGCAGCGCGAGTGAGATGTTGCGCGCCAGCTGACGCATCCCGGTTGCGCGGCTAACGGCATTGCTCGGCGCCGTATCCCGGAAGACCAGATCTCCTGCATCCTTCAATCGATCGCAGAAGTCATGCCAACCACTTCGCAGCTCTTCGTCGTCAACTCCATCACCAAACATCGGCATGCCCTTCCAATCTATTGCGAGTCATCCACCCACCACCATGGTCGACATGGAGACGATTCGCTCTATCTCTGCATCGACGACTGCCTTCGTATAGGTGCGAGGGTTGTGCAGGATGGCGCAGCTCAACCCGGTTGCGGCGAAGAGCACCTGCCGGGCAATCGGCTCCAAGTCTCCACTGCTCGCGACCTCGCCTTGGATACGCGCATCTTGCAGGTCCGCGGCGAAATGCGCGATCGCCTCGCGCGAGCGCTTGGCCTGTTGCTTTTGCAAAACAGGATCAACCGCCGCAACACTCCAGAAAATCAGTCGAATCTTCCATTCGCTGCGCAGCGTTGCGTTGCTGGGGACGGTTGCGGCGAGCCTTGCGCGCAGCGCAGCGAGGCCGGTCTTCCCTTCGGTCATCTGTGCCACGCGAGCAAAGTAGGCTTGATTGGCACGTTCAAGTGCTGCGTTGATGAGTTCACCCTTGTCGTCGAAGTAGTGCTCGACAATGCCCTTAGAGAAACCACTCACGCGCGCGATCTCGCGCACCGTCGCGGCCTCGAGCCCGCCCTCGGCAATCAACTGAGCGGCAATCTGTGCAATTGCGTCCCTGCGTTGTGCATGGTCGACGATTTTGGGCATAGGCCGAGACCTTCGCATTCGGTCGAGGGTGCGCGCGAGCCCCGCCCTCTTGTGGCGAGTCGCGCAAGACCTTATTATAGGACGATCGTCCCAAATAAACAATCTCATTCTCCCACCGCAAAAGAGATGGAACTATGGGCAGCAGGAACCGTGACGAAAACAGCGAAGTCGACCGACGCGCCGGATGGCAAGCGCCGGCACGCCCCGAGTGGCTCGCCGCACTCAACGCCGAGGGTGCGCATCTCGACTTGAACAACGCAGTGCCTCTCGATGAAGAGTCTCTCGTCACAGCCGCGTGTTCCGAAACGGGCTTGAGCGATTTCGGCGATGACCACTGGCGCGAACCGTTCACACTGCTGTGTCGGGATCTAAACGGCCCCGCCGAGCTGACATTGATGGGGCGTCTCATGACGCGCAGCGACTTGCTCATCTGGCTGCAGAACCGATTGCAGATCACCGAACTCCTCCGGGTTCATCCAGAGGTTCTCGAGCAAGAAGTTCGCAGTCCCATGTTCATTGTCGGACTGCCACGGTCAGGCACCTCAATTCTTTTCGAGCTGCTCTCTCAAGACGAAGCATGTGGTGTGCCCGAAACCTGGGAGGCGATGTTTCCATGCCCACCGCCCACCGCCGAGGGATACAACGACGACCCTCGCATCGAACGCGCACACCAGCTCTCGACCCAGTGGAACCGAGTGGTCCCCGAGTTCGCGACGATGCACGAGATGGGCGGCCGCATTCCAGCCGAGTGCGGCCTCTTGATGGCCAATAGTTTTGCCAGCGACCACATCGCCTCACTGCACCAAGCTCCCAGCTACGGTGCGTGGTACGCAACCGCGGACATGCGGCCCGCCTACGCGTATCACCAAACATTGCTGAAGATTTTGCAGTGGAAAAACCCGCGAGGCCATTGGCTCCTCAAGGCACCGGCGCACCAAGGCCACTTGGACGTCTTGCTCGAAACGTATCCCGATGCCCGGATCATCCAAACCCATCGCGACCCGATCAAGTGCATGGCATCGACCACGAGTTTGATGGGCTGTCTCTACTACATGCGCAGCGATCTACCTTTTGACTCGGATGCGTTCGAAGACATCATCAAGGGCGAGCCGACCGCAATGCGACTCGAACACGTCATGGCACAACGCGACAGCGGTGCGATCCCGAAGGATCGAATGTGCGACTCCCGCTTTCAGGACCTAATGGACAACCCGATTGAATGTGTTGAGCGTATCTACGCCCACTTCAAAATGGGCCTCAGCGCTACCGCCCGCTCACGTATGGAAGCCTACCTGGCCAACAAACCGAAGGACAAGTTCGGCGTGCACGCGTACACAGTTGGCGACGGCGAGTTGTCGGAGCGCAAATTCTTTCGAACCTATCAGCAGACATACAACGTCCCGAACGAGATCTAGCGATCGCGCTCTAAACGAAAAGGGAGAGAAGGCATGGACCTGGGCCTCAGCGGCAAAACGGCAATCATCACTGGTGGTAGCGGCGGCATCGGGCGCGGCCTCGTGCTCGAGTTTGCGCGCGAAGGCATCAACGTCATCAGTGCATCACGAGACGTCGAAACTGGCAAGGGGCTCACGCTGGAAGCCGAGCGGCAAGGCTTGGCGGGACGCGTGCTCCCGATTGCAACGGACATCACCAAACGCGAAAGCGTCGACGCCATGGTGGCCGCGGGCAATAAGGTATTTGGGCCCATCGACATCCTCGTGAACAATGCCGGCGGCGTCGCCCACCCGTCTGCATTTGAAGAACTCGATGCCGAGGCACGAGCCTGGGAAATTGCACTCAACGTTGATGGCGTCGTGAACTGCTGCCAGGCTGTCTCAAACGACATGCTCGGCCGTAGCGCTGGGGCGATCGTCAATATCTCTTCAAACTCGTCGCTACTCGGTGAGGCAGCCATGAACGTCGTGCACTACGGCGGCATGAAAGGCTTCGTAAATTCGTTTAGCAAGGCGCTTGCGTGGGAGTGGGCGAAACGCGGAGTGCGGGTCAACAACATCTGCCCCGGTTGGATCGTCCCCGAAAAGGCCGAGCACGTGGGTGAAGGCAGTTTTTGGAACCGATTTGGCTTCGAACAAATGGGACGCCCCGACGACATGAAAGAGGCTCTCGACGATGGCACGCTTTACAACATGAGCGGGCTTCCGATCCCGCGGCTGGGCCGCCCCGATGACATCGCAAATCTCGCGCTGTTTCTCTCATCCGATGTTTCGAGTTACATCACCGGGCAACTCATCAGCGTAAGTGGCGGCGCATACATGCCGTAAGCGCTGCACATTCTCTTTGTGAAAGGCGCAACACCATGCAAGGTTAAAACAAGCTCTGCATGATTTGTATTTCTTGACGAGTTGGCACAATCTAGTGGCATCGCGCACAGACAGCGCGACCAACAGCCCAATGGTTTGCCATGGAGGTCAATTGACCACCGACTCGCCATCACCACAAATTGAACGGCACTGCGACGAGCCGACCCGTTTGTCGACTGAAACGCATGCCGATTCTGAGTTCGAGCCAAAAACTCAAAGTGGATGGACGCAGCTTGGCTGGGCGCTCATGGTCGCTTCTGTCGTCGTCTGGGTCGTGCTCCCGGTTTTGCCATTTCTGCCAATTTCGGGTCAGCAGAAGCTCGGGGCCGCGGGAGCGGTGCTCGTGCTCGCAGAGATTTTCTTCTGGGGCGGGGCCGCGATGGCGGGCCCTGACGCTGCACGACGAATGCGCAGCTGGTGGAAGGAGAACGCATCGAGTCCGGAAACGCACTCGCCGCTACCCTCGGCACTCCCCTCGGCCGCCAAGCTCGAAGACAACTAACGAAAAGACCGCTAGCTCGTCGCGAACCCTTCGTAGTCATTCGACACAACCTCTTCGCACTTCTCAACGTACGTCGGAAACCCGATGTAGGGCATGAACACCCGCGGCTTATTCGGAACGTTCGCACCGAGGTACCACGAGTTGCAGTGCGGATAGAGGGTGGTGTTTGCGACGTCGTTGACCTCTTCAACCCAGGCATCTTCGGCCGCCAGCTCCGCCTCGATTTTCGTGAGACCAGCGTCGCGCAGGTACACGATGCAATCGGCGATCCAATTTACGTGCTGCTCAATTGCCGGCACCATATTGGACAACACCGAGGGGCTCCCCGGCCCTGTCACCGTAAACAAGTTCGGAAACCCGTAGGAACCGAGGCCTAGATAGGCCCGCGGACCCGCATGCCATTTTTCGCCGAGGGTTTGTCCGGCGCGACCCCGAATGTCGATGCTCAACAGAGCACCCGTCATCGCGTCGTAACCCGTTGCAAAGACGATGACGTCCAACTCAAACTCGTCATCCCCCGTCTTCAAACCCTTGGACGTAATCATCTCGATGGGTGACGTCTTCACATCGACCAGTCTTACATTGGGTCGGTTGTATGTTTCGAAGTAGCCCGTGTCTGCGCATAGGCGCTTGCAACCGAGCACCTGATCAGGCGTAAGCATTTCGGCGACCGCCGGATCATCGACCATTGCCCCAATTTTGTCCCGCACGAAAGCGGCGCCGGTGGCGTTCGCTTCGCCATCGAACATCAAATCGCCATAAGCAGCCATGAAGGTAAGGCCGCCAGCTTCCCACCAAAATTCGTAATGCTCTTTTCGCTCTTCTGCCGTCTCGGCGAGGGCTGACTCGCGGCGGTTTTCAACATCCGCAAACGCACCGAAAGGCATCTCGCGATTGCGGGCTCGAAAGCCCTGATAGTCGGCTTTGACCTTGGCCACCTTTTCTTGATCGATCGGGCCATTGCTCGCGGGCACCGAGTAGTTCGGCGTGCGCTGAAACACGGTCAGATATTCCGCCTCAGCAGCAATCACCGGAATCGACTGAATGGCCGAAGAGCCCGTACCCACGACCCCAACTCGCTTTCCCGTAAAATTCACGCCCTCATGAGGCCACTGGCCCGTGTGGTACCAGTCGCCTTCGTAGTCTTCGAGCCCGGGAAAGTCGGGAGTATTTGTCGAGGACAGGCAGCCCGTTGCCATGATGCAAAACTGCGCCGAGACGTGGTCGCCCTTGTCGGTGTCGACATGCCAGCGCCCGGTCGACTCATCGTAGAGCGCGCGCTCAACCCGCGTTTCGAATTGGATGTCACGGCGAAGGTCGAGGCGGTCTGCGACGTGGTTTATGTATTTGAGAATCTCGGGCTGCGGGGCATAGCGTTCGGTCCACTCCCACTCTTGCTGGAGTTCTTCGGAAAACTGGTAGGAGTACTCCATGCTCTCGATGTCGCAGCGCGCGCCCGGGTATCGGTTCCAATACCAAGTGCCACCAACGCCTGTGCCCGATTCAAAGACTTGCGCGGTCACGCCGATCTCGCGCAATCGATGCAGCATGTAGCAACCGGCAAACCCCGCACCGACAACCACGGCATCAATTTCTGTGCGCTCAATCTCTGCAGAACCCATGACCTACCTCCAGACCGAAAAGAATAGCGCCTACGTGCGGCGGGACGGAAGAAAGAACCCTCACTCCGACTTCTTGTTCGCAGACTTGACATCGTCACTCAGCCCCTCGATGCCTCCGCCCATCAGCGCCTGCATATGTGGCCCTGCCTGCATGTCCGCGCCCATGCGAATAATTGACCGAGCTCCGCGTGCGTCCTGGGCCGCATGCACGAAACGCTTGTTGACCGCCACGACTGCAGGCGGAGCCTGAGCAATGCGTAAGGCGATTTGCAGCACGTTCTCTTCAAGCTCGTCTTCCGCGAATGCCTGATTGATGAGGCCAACGCTTGCCGCCTCGTCACCGTTGTATTGACGCCCTGTGAGATGCAACTCCATCGCGTGTCGGGGTTGCATCATTGCCGGAAACCAGGCGAAGTCTGGCAAGCCTGCAAACTGAAGCACCGGGTGCGAAAGCGTTGCCGTCTTCGAGGCGTAAGCCAAATCGCACGCGCCAGCCAACTCGAGCCCGCCAGCCATCGCGTAGCCGTGGATCATTGCGACCACGGGCTTTGCGAGATCCCAGATCGACATCCAACCTTCGCCCACGTGACGTGCCCACTGCATGCCTACGTCCGCAGTAAAGTAAGGTTGCTCTGCGGCGAGATCGCTCTTCAGGTCATAGCCGGACGAAAAACATTTGCCCGCGCCGCGCAGCACGTGCACCCGGACCGCGTCGTCTTTGTCGCCCGTCGCCAGGGCGTCAAGCAACTCGCCACGCATGAGATTGTTGATCGCGTTTCGTTTGTCCGGACGATTCAGTGTCAGGTAACGCACGCCCGGTGCCGCTTCGGAAATCTCGATGGTTTCGTAGCTCAATTCGAAGCCCTCCCTTCCTATCAAGCTGCCAGTTACGGGGGCTTGGATCAACCCACGAATCGCCTGACGAAGGGACCTTCGATGGGGAGTAGCGCTACTCGGCTACAGCGGGAGCAAGTGAGGCGGGGAAGATCTCGACATTTGGACTCGAAACTGGGGGGAGTTCAGTGGCGACGACCGCCGTATTGGTCTCGGCGTCTGTTTCGAGATTAATTTTCGCAGTGGGGCGGTAACCGCCGTCTCCCGGTAAGGGTGAAAGCACTGGGCCAGCGCGCGGACCCATCTGCCAACGCTCTTTCAGGTAGTCGCCAAGCTCGGAGTCCCAAGCGAGCTGTGCGCCAATGCGCGACGAATGAGTTGCGTTGATCACCTGCCAGCTCGTCGTGGTGCCACCCGAAGTCTTCCAATAGTCGGCGTCACCGTGTTTGCTGAACGCGTAACCGAATGCGTTGACGGAATGATAGGCAGCTGCACCCCAGGCCGCGTTGCTCTTCTTGTGAGCACGGGTATCGACGATCAACTCGGCCGCGATCCCCGTACAAGCATTGCCGGCAATCGAGACGGCTTGATGTTGGTTGGGCGACAGACCACCAAACTCAAGATAGAGATTGCTGTGCCGGAAGCTGGCGTCGATCTTGGCGCCAAAGGCTGCACCGACGGCGATGTGGCAAACCTCGTGGAGCACAAAGGCTCCCATCGCGCCCGCGCCGCGCATCGTCCACTTTGCGGCAAACGACTTTGACGTGTCGAGGTTCGCACAGCCAGGCAACAGCCCGGAAAACGCAATGGCAAAAGCCACACGTACAACGCCTCCCCTCAATCGCACACCTCAACACCCCCGCCAAAGTTGCATCCTTCTTGACGGCCATCGGCAATTGATCTTGAGGTGCGCATACGGGGGTATGCAGCAGACGTGCGACTCGGACTATCATCGGCACGCAACTTGTCGGCAGCTGCGATTCTCAACAAACACGCCGTTGGCGATACCGCTCACACAAGTGGCGCATTCGTGTTTGATCCAAGCGTGGCCACGCAATGCAAAGGCCACTCGTTCTGGCCGCAAGCACTGCAACCCAAGGAAGACTTACGATGAAACCCAACCTCGATGACTTGGTGCTTTGTGCGGGAACACTTCAATCGTCGCCGATCATCGATCGCATCGAGCCCACCAAGGCCGCGGGCTTCCAGGGACTGTCTGCCTTTACAACCGACTTCGCCCCCGCAGAAGGTGGGACCGCGAACGTCCCCGACGTCGCACAACGCATCAAAGACGCCGGGTTGTTTGTTGCCGAGATCGACTTGCTCGCCAACTGGTTCCCGAGTGCGAGCGGCGGGCCCGGTCTACTGGGCCCCGCGAGCGAGAACGTATTCGCACTCGCAGAAGCACTCGACGCGCGTTCGGTTACAGCGGCTGTTTTCCCCGCCTCCGTGCCCTCGCAAGACGAACTCATCGAGGCGTTTGCTCTTGCCTGCGATCGCGCAGGGGAGAGCGGCTTGCAGCTTCACCTCGAGTTCATTCCCTTTACTCCCGTCCGCACCCTGGCCGAAGCTGCGGCAATTATCCAAGGTGCAGGACGCGACAATGGCGGGATCATGCTCGACGTTTGGCACCTGACCCGTTCGGGCGGTAGCCCCAAAGACGTCGAAGCGTTGGCCCACCTGGTGCGCGGCGTACAACTTGACGATGCGCCGGCAAAACCAGCCGACAACATCGTGCTTGAAACCATGCGCGAGAGACTGCTCCCCGGCGACGGAGACGCTGACGTCCCAGGTGTAATTCGAGCGCTACGAGCCGGCGGATGCACCGCGCCTCTCGGCGTCGAAGTGTTCTCCGATGTGCTCGCCGCACTCCCGCCCATTGAAACCGCAACTCGCGCCCACGCGGCGGCTAGCCGGTGCATCGAGTTGAGTCTCGCCTAGGGCTGAACCCAAAGGCGACGAGTCCGATTTTTAGACTATGGCCGCACGCTACAGCTGAACGTCGTAGTCGAGCACGAAGCGAGCGACCAACTCCGGGTCTTCCATGGGCATGAAATGCGTGTGGCTTTGTAGATGATGCTCACGCGCGTCGGGAAATTCGTTGACGAGCCCGGGCCACGTCGGCGAATAGCGAAAGTCGATTACGTCATTGCCCTTTTTCCGAGACATTGCGCGCAAAATCATCACCGGCACCGACACGGCGCGAATGCGGGCGTAGATCTCTGGATGCGAGCGACTCGTCATATAGACGCTTGCTTCGATGGCGGGCGGACACGCCAGTACAAAACCCTCGCCCTCTTCCGCGGGGAGTAGCCCGTACTCGCAGTAGTCCCTCAACGCCTTGGCGGTAAAGGCAGAATACGGAACGCGGTCTCTGAAGCGTTCGATCATCGCGTCGGCGGACGCGAACGCATTTTTCCGCTTGGCGGTTGGATGGTTTTCGCCTTTGTCGGGATCGACGTGCCAACTGTCTGCAGCGCTCATCGTATAGGTCTCGGGCGGCATGATCACTGGATCGATCAACAGGATGCGCTGGAATGCCTCGGGCCTCGCGGCTGCCGCATCCACCACCGCAACCGACCCCATCGAGTGACCGACACCAATTGCTCCGGTGATGTCGAAGTGGTCAATCACAGCCTCGAGATCGCGCCCCACCGCGGCCCAGTCGTCGATCATGACGTTCTCGCTGCGACCGTGGCCTCGCTGGTCGACCGAGATCACGTGGCGCGGGCCGAGCCGCTCGATGACATCGCCCCAAACCCTCGCGTGAAAGCCCGTTGCGTGAACCATTAAGACGGTCGGCAGCGCGCCGCGCAGCTCGGCGCGCCATTCAAAAGCGGCGAGTTCGATTCCGTTTGCTTCGAGGCGGTGCAGCGTGGGTTCGGATGGCGGATTGGACGCGGTCATGGGCAGTACAATCCAACGTCAGGCGAAGAGACGCAACACCCAAATTGCTCGTGAATTGAGAAGCTGCAGCTGAGACTGAGGTTATTGGAGCGCGGTGACGTGCCGCAAACATCGCGCGGCCTCGCCGCTCCCTACTCAAGCGCGCCGGCAATCGCGAGTGCTGTGATGGCCTCGTCGTCATAGCCAAGAATTTCAGTCAGCACCTCGTGATTGTCTCTTCCAAGAAGTGGCAGTCCATCGCGAACGACCGCCGGCGTGCGCGAAAGCACGGTTCGCGAAGACTCGACAATGGCCCCGCCGTCTCCCCGCGGCAAGAAGTGATTGCGCGCGTTTAGCTGCGGCTCCACGACCAATGCTTTCGATCCGAGCACTTCGTGGGCGGCGAGCTTTGCCTGCTGAAGTACCGCTTCGATTTTTGCCGCTTCGAATTCCGCAGTGTAGTTCCCAATCTCACGGTCGAGTTCGTCTGCATTGCGCCTTCGTGAACCAAGCGTCGCAAAGCGCTCGTCCGTTGCCAGTGTCTTGCAACCCAGTGTTCGACACATCGTTGCCCACTCGGCATCCCCTTCGATCGCGAGCGCGATCCAACGGTCTTCTCCAGCGCAGGGGTAGCATCCATGCGGCGCATACAGCTCGTCCCGATTGCCTGCACGTGTCGGCACCCGCCCGTTAATCGTCGCGTCGAGCAATGCGGGTGCGATAAATGAGAGCCCCGCCTCGGCCTGGGCCGCGTCAATGTGCTGTCCTCTCCCTGTGCGCCTGCGGTGCTCGAGCGCAGCCATCAATGACAGCGCATTGAACTTCGGAGAGACGTAGTCGGTGTAGGCGCCAAACGGGCCCGCCGGCGGTCGATCAGACCATCCGGTCAAATCAAAAAAGCCGGCGATCGCTGCGGCGAGATTGCCGTACCCCGCATAGCTGGAGAGGGGGCCTGTTTGTCCCATCAAGCTTGTGCTCAGCATGATGAGCTCGGGCTTCTTCGCGGAGAGTTTGTCATACCCCCAACCCAGTGCCGCCAGCTTGCCTGGCGCAAACGATTCGCAAACGACGTCCGCCCAGTCAATTAAGTCATCGATAACCTTGCGCGACTCGGGCTTTGACAAGTCGAGGCTCACCATCAGTTTGCT
>JBLHOB010000031.1:0-12203 GCA_047619425.1 Myxococcota bacterium | reverse complement strand
TTCTCAAGCTTGCGAATCGTAAAGTCGGCTTCATCAATCTCCTGGTTGAACTTGACGTTCGAGGTCCGGAGAACCGTTTTGTGAAGGGTCTTTTTGCCCTTCTTTGTGGTCATGGACATTTCGAGCGGCACCCAGATGCCGTCGATTTCGGCCAACTCGTTGACTTCCATGTAGCGAAGCCGGTTGCCCTTCTTGAGCCAGCCGACCGAGCGAACCACGACGAAGTTGTCTTGGCGCACAAACGCCACCGACTTCGTGTATCCCGTCTCGTCGATTTCTTCCTTGGTTTTCGGCACGGACTCGACCTGCCAGACCTTGTGCCCATCGACCTCGGTTTCTTTCATGATCGTATAGTCGTACCGATCGACCGAACGCGAAGACATGTCCGAGTAGTTGAAATCACTTCCCATGAACGAGCCGCTCTTGTCTCCCGCCGCAATCCGCTTGGTCTTTTTCAAGGCGGGCAAGTAGAGCCATTGATCGTCGTCGGCATCGTCGTCGTCGTAGTCATAGGTGAGGAAGCCCGTGTCTTTTACATCTGCCGGTGAGAGAAAGAACAAAAGGCCATAATCATCATCGGCGAAGTCTTTGCCGAAGTTTCGCATCCTGCGCACGCGTTCGTTGCCGCGCTTGTCGATCAAGATCATTTCCATGTCGGAGACGCGATTGTCACCATCATCGCGGTCTTTCACCCGCTGCATGATCTCGCTTCCAGTAAGATCTTCGGCATGAACCGCCGCCACCGGCCAAGCGATGCTAGTGATAACTAGCAGCGGCCAAAGACGAGACAGCGAGAACAACGACGCGAGCACCGAGGATGATTCCAATGAGGAATTGCGGATCAAAACGACTCTCCTTCAACGAACGGGGATGCGTGCACCCTGTGGAATGTATGAAAGTGAACAACGTCCGACGGGCGTGCAGTGGCTCGCAACTATTGTGCCCTGTTCAACAGGGCGTGGAAAGTGCCGCGGATCGCTGCGGCGCAACAATCTCGCAAACCCGGCTCGCCGCCCCTCCCAATGCATTTACTCGCGTACAAGCATGAGCCCTTTACGCGACTGACAAGGCGATTCAAACTCAACCCAACAAGTGCAGTCATGTCACAAGCGTTGCGGGCCATCGGCCGAGTCGACCTCGCGCGTTCGACGAACTTTGTCGCCAGGAGATTCAATGTCCGATCAAAGCACCGCGAAAACCATGCGCGCCGCGATCCTCGAAGCACCCAACAAGCCGGTGGTGATCGTCGATGACGTCGAGATTCGCGCTCCTCGCGTGGGCGAAGTGCGCGTTGCCGTAAAACACTGCGGACTTTGCCACTCCGACCTCAGCATCATCAATGGATCGTTTCCCGCCCAGCTCCCCATCATCTTGGGGCACGAAGCCTCTGGCATTGTCGATGCAGTCGGACCGGGTGTTACCCACCTCGTCACCGGCGATCGAGTCGTCCTCACGCCGTGCCCGCCATGCGGTCAATGCTACTGGTGTGTGCGAAACGAGCACTCGCTGTGCGTGAATCTTGCGGGCATCGCGACCAACGCGCTGCCCGATGGCACGACGGGCCTCTCGCGTGGTGGCGTTCCGGTCTATCGCGGCCTCGGTGTTGGAGCGTTCGCCGAGTATGTGATCACCCAGGCAACGGGCGCGATCAAGATCCCCAACACCGTGCCTCTCGAAGTCGCTTGCGTGATCGGATGTGCAGTACAAACAGGCGTCGGTGCAGCACTCAACACCGCTCAAGTAAAAGAAGGCGACACCGTGCTCGTCATGGGCCTCGGCGGGGTGGGCATGTCGGTTGTGCAAGGCGCCCGGCTCGCTGGAGCCAGCAAGGTGATCGTCTCCGACCCGGTGGCCGAGCGACGCGAGAAAGCAAAAGACTTTGGAGCAACACACCTCATCGACCCAACCCAAGTGGAAGACGTCGCGGCGCACGTAATTGAATTGACAGAGGTCGGTGTTGACTTTGCCTTCGAAGCGGCCGGTGTAGGCAAACTTGTCGAAGTCGGCATCGCGGCCACTCGCAACGGAGGAACCACCGTGATGGTCGGAGCTCCGCCTCTCACCGACCTGGTTACGGTGATGCCCGCCCTGATGGTATTCCAGCAAAAGAAGCTCGCCGGCAGCACCCTTGGCAGCTGCAATTCCCTACACGACATTCCGCGCATGATCGGGCTCTATGAAGCCGACCGCCTCGACCTCGAGGGATTGATCACCAGTCGGCGTCCGCTGGCAGAGCTCAATGAAGCGGCAGAGGACTTGACCGCAAGCCGCGGGATTCGCACCGTCATCGATATCTAACGAGCCGCATGGCAAAATATTCCAGAGCGAGACAAAAGCAGAAGCCCCGCTGGCGCTAGTCGTCTCGTCTTCAGTCTTCGAGTTCGCTTCGCGTCAGTTCTCGACCCAGTTCTCGACATAGACGAACCCGTCGCGGACCTCGACGGCAACCGGCTCGAGCGCATCGCCACGGCACGGACCCGACACGCAAACTCCGTCGGCGATGCGAAACGTCGCACCGTGGGTCGCGCAAACAATCTGGCTTCGCTCCAGATCGAGAAAACGGTCGGGAGTCCAGTTGAGCGGCGTCCCCGCGTGAGGACATCGGTTCAAATACGCGCGCACTTCGTCGCCGTCGCGCAGCACAAAAACACCGGCCTTGGCTGGATGAGCCGCAGGAAATCCCTTGGCGTCGAGTTCGTCTCCCGCAGGCAAGTCCTCGAGCCGACACAGTCGCACACCCGTTTCAACCAGATCCTTCATGCCGCCCTCACGCCTTGTCGGGCGGTGCACTGGCAGTGATGGACAGCGCGTGGATCTCGCTCTTCATTTCTGATTCGAGCACCTTGTAGACAAGACGCTGGGCCGCGATGCGACCGAGACCAGCAAAATGCTTTGAAACGATGGCGACGCGGAAATGACCGCCTCCTTCGCGAGCGCCCACATGCCCTGCATGTAAATGACTTTCGTCGATGACCTCGATTTCAATCGCGTCGAGTTCGTCCCGGAGCTTGGCTTCGATGTTTGCGCGGCGATCGCTCATTTTTGGTGTCCAGTAACTGATCACATCGTTGTGACTGCGATCGTAGAAGGTTTCCGCCATCAATACCGCGGTCATAACCATCGGCAAACCGGTGCAGGATCAACGGCTTTACCAATGCGTTCGTGCGGCGGTTCGCCCGCAGGTATCCATCTACCAGCGGGCTCGCATGGTTCCGAAGCGAGCCCCATTCGTCAATCGTGCCAAATGGCGTCGGCCCTCTGCCCAGACGCCAGATTGTCGAAGCGCCTGAGAAACGCCGTCCAACCGGCTATTGTTTTGGAAGCCGGGTTTCTTCGGCACGAAGACGCCCAAACCGTCGACCGATCACTCGGCGCGCGAGCGTTGCGTCCAGTCAAAGTCGAAATGGAAGTCTAAGTGCATTTCAGAAACTCGCGCGACAGCACTCATCGGAGAAGACAAACGTGTTGAAATGGATCGGCAAGACTTTCCTCGCCTTCTTTGGCTGGGAAAGCGAAGGCGGTCGCCCCGTCGAATCTAAATTCGTATTGATCGCAGCCCCACACACCAGCAATTGGGATCTGCCCTTTATGATCGCCCTGGCTTGGGCTTACGAGCTGAAGATTTCCTGGATGGGTAAGCACGTTCTGTTTCACTGGCCCCACGGTCCGTTTATGCGTTGGCTCGGTGGCATTCCCATTAACCGTGATAAATCCAACAACCGCGTCCAACAAATGGCCGACGAATTTGCCACACGAGACAACTTCGTCTTAATCGTCCCGGCCGAAGGCACGCGCAGCTACACAGCGCATTGGAAGTCTGGCTTCTACCACATCGCTCGGAGCGCGAACGTGCCCATCGGAATGGGCTACCTCGATTTCGAGCGCAAGCGCGGCGGCTTTGGCCCCGGCCTAATCCCGACCGGCGACATGCGCGCGGACATGGACCAGATCCGCGCGTTTTACGGCGACAAAATCGGCAAGCACCCCGAGTTGTTTGGACCGATCCTATTGAAAGAAGAAATGTAGAACTGCCTGTGAAATGGCAGGCCTCGACTAAGTCACTCATGCAATGACGATTACGCCAACGAGCACTACGGACCGACGCGCCCCCCTCGCCACCAGGCGGGGAGCTGTCGTGTTCTCTTGGCTCGTATTCCCGCTTGCGATGTTTGGCTCACTGGCGGTTGCGATCGCAGTGCTCAACCGCGGCAACGCCGATGCCATTGCCGCCGCGGCCGGCCTGGGCTTCGGGTACATCGTGGTGGTTTGCGGCGAGCGTCTTTATCCGTACGTCGAGGAATGGAATCAAAGCCACGACGACGTAGCCACCGACACCGCCTGGCTTGGCTCGCTACTAGCAACCGGCGCCCTCACCGGGCCGGTGACCCAGGCGCTGGGTGCAGCAATCGCGATTGCACTTTCCACACGCTTTGGCTTCGAGCTCTGGCCGGGCCATTGGTCCCTGCCCGCCCAACTCGCCCTGGCGCTCGTCGTTGTCGAGTTCGTTCAATATTGGACGCACCGACTCGAGCACCAACAGGACTGGCTCTGGCGATTTCATGCGACCCACCACAGCGCACCGCGCCTCTATTGGCTCAATGCAGCACGCTTTCACGTCGTCGACATCGTGTTGCTTAACGTGGGTTACCTCCTCCCCCTTGTCGCGTTGGGTGCCGACGGGCCGGTGATTGCGCTTTGGGTAGTGGCGTCTTCGGTGCATGGGATCTCCCAACACGCAAATATGCAAATGCGCTGCGGGCCGCTCAACTGGATCTTCAGCATGGCGGAACTTCATCGCTGGCATCACTCTCGGCTCGAAAAAGAGAGCAACACCAACTTCGGCCAGACATTGATCGTGTGGGACATCGTCTTCGGCACCCGCTTCCTGCCGAGCGATCGCAAGCCGCCCGCGGACATCGGCATCGCGGGGCTGAGCGCCTTTCCAATGACGTGGTGGGCGCAGATGTGCTCCCCCATGCAGTGGGCTCGCATTAAACGCAACAGCGAGGCGGCACACCTCGAATAACGTGCGCTGCTTTGCTTGACGTGCGACGTCGGCGTCTAGCAGGCCGACCCAAGCCAAGTGGAACCCCTGGCACATTGCCCAGAGCGAACGAAGCAAAGCCGGCCCCAGAGCACTGGCGAGATCGATCCCCACTAGCAAGCGCGTTCGCTTCTCTCTTCCCAGACGGTTGCGCCTTCCCCTGGCCCACGCGCACCGTGTGGTCTTCGGCCTGCTCAATATCGTGTTCGCGGCCTCCGTTTTTGCACACAATGCGATAGGCCCCAGGGCCCGCCGGCTAGCATCACCATTTGCGATTCGCTGGCTCACTTATGCTGCCCAGCGGCTTCCGCCTCGGCGGACTCGTCACCCACGGCGGGACCCGGCACTCAACGTATTTTCGGTGGCTACTCCTGCAGCGCGCCGCAGCCCTCGTCACTAGGGCCAGTTTTCGCGCTTAGCCACGGCCACGTTCTCAGATTCTCTGGTTTTCACCTCGCCTAGATGACCGTGAGTCGGCCAATTTCCGTCACACCTGCGCGATTGCTTGAGGTATGATCAGCCGTCGATCCTCGCCTTGCGCTGAGGCCTGTTGTGGATTGGACATTTGCAGCGTATCGCCGGCTCAAAAGTCGGACTCGTTGAAAGGAGCGGAACGTGCCCAACCCCATCGGTCTTGTTCGAGCTGAAAGTTCGATCACCAAAGCTCGCACGTCGTATGCAGCCGCGTTTCGCGGCCTTGCGATTGTGGGGACACTGCTCCTGGCTTCCTGCGGTAGCAGCGGTAAGAGCGGTGGCGGTGCGGACGACTGCAGCAGCGGTTGTAAGCTTATTCCGGCAGATGTCCTTGCCGGGGACACTTTCGGCTTCGCGGCGGCACTCGACGGCGATGCCCTTGTCATTGGCTCTGCTGCAACCAAAGATGATGTCAACAGCGTTGGCGCGGCGTACATCTACCGCTTGCAAAAAAACGGATGGCGCTTGGAGGACAAGCTCGTCGCAGACGACGGAGGCGCCTTTGACCTGGGTGGAAGCTCGGTCGCAATTAGTGGCGATGTTGTTGTCATAGGAGTCAGCGAAGACGACAGCATCGACGAGACTGACCCCGACGTCCCCATCATCACGCCAAACCTCGGTTCGGCCTATGTCTATCGCTTTGACGGGGATGTCTGGACGCAGGAGCAAAAGCTCGAAGCTTCAGACATGGCAGCCACCGATTTCTTCGCCACCTCGGTTTCGATCTCTGGCAGCGTAATCGCATCGGGCGCACCTTTCAACGACGACACTGCAGTCTCTACAGGTTCGGTTTACATGTTCCGTTACGACGGCGCGACGTGGATTGAAGAAGCAAAACTCAATGCGGATGACGCCACTGCGAGTGATCAGTTCGGTACGGCTGTTGCCCTCGATGGAGAGGTACTGGCCGTGGGCGCACCGATCGACAGCGCAAATGGCTTTCTGACCGGTTCTACCTACGTGTTTCGCTATGACGGTGCCGACTGGAATCAAGAACAGAAGCTTGTGACCGACGACGCCGCGGCCTTCGACATCTTCGGCACGAGTCTCGACATCTCGGGCGATGTAATCGTGGTGTCCGCGCTCCTCCAGGATGAAGCAGGACAGCAGGCCGGTGCGGTGTACGTCTACCGATACAACGAAGACTCCATCCCCCTCCCCTGGGTCTTTGAAAAGAAGTTACTAGCTTCGGACGCCTCGGCGTTCGACTACTTCGGCTCTTCGGTCACCGTCGACGGAGATACCATCGTCGTGGGAGCCATCTTGGACGATGACGGCGGCTCTCGTTCCGGTGCGGCGTACGTGTTTCGCTATGACGCCGTTTCCAAAACTTGGGCACAAGACGAAAAGCTCACTGCCCGCGACGGCGACACCGGCGACAACTTTGGAAGCGCTGTGTCAATCCAAGGTGAGACGGTCGTCATCGGTGCGGCGCAAGATCAAGATCAAGCCCCCGGCGCGGGCTCGGCGTATGTCTTTGATCTCTAGTACTTTTGACCTCTAGTACTTTTGACCTCTAGTACTTTTGACCTCTAGTACTAAGGCCTAGACGGCCTAGACCACAAGAACGAGCCACCCGAAGCGCCGGCTTCGCTCAGCTCGGGGGAAGGATCATTTCCCTGCGTGTACTCGCGCTCGTCCTGACGACCATCACGGGTTTTAGTCGATTCGTCTACGAGGTCACTTGCCAGCCGTATGTCGCAACGTTGTAGGGCTCACACAGCGAAGCTACCTCCGCAGCTTTGGGCATCTTCCTTGCCGGCCTGTCGGTGGGTTATTGGGTATTCGGCGAATGGACACATCGCCAGATGTACGCCTGCGAAACGCTCGGACGCGCCCCCCGATCTCGTTTGAGTCAACGGATGTATTGAACTCGCCATCGGGACGATGCTTCACTTCATCCCCCGCCTGCATCAACACGTTGAGCGAGGAGGGGCATGCTGCGCTTACGTTTTTTTCTCCCAGGTCACGACTGGGGTCCAATCGCGTTTTCGGGCATCATCGTGCTCGCTGCGCGTGGTGACGGCCAGAATTTTGCACTCGGTATCCAACACCTTGGAAAGCCGACGAAGGGAATGAGCATGATGGAAGAGAGCGTTTGGGACCGAGCAGAAAGCCCCGCCAGTGCGGACGAGATACTCAGCCCTGCGGCCTATAACGCCGCAATCGGTGGCGTTCTCGCGTGGGGCTTCGGCGTTAACTTCTACATGGTGGAGAACATTCCCCCCGAATGGCCCATGCAATTTGGTCTCTGGCCATTTCTAATCGGCTACATGGCATGCTGCTTTGGCGGCGTAATGCTCTACTCGAAATCCGACAACCCGGCGGTCAGTTTCCTCGGATACAACCTCGTCGTGATTCCCTTCGGCCTGGTGATCAACTCGGTCGTGGCAAACTACAACCCGGCAATCGTGCTCGAAGCGGTACGAGTCACGGGGGCAGTCACCATCGTCATGATGTGCCTCGGCACCATGTACCCGGCCTTCTTTCAACGTATCGTGGGCGCACTCACCGTTGCACTCTTCGCGGTGATCATCGTTGAAATGGTGGGCTACTTCTTCTTCGGCTTCAGTCACGGCATAACGGACTGGGCCGTCGCCGTCATCTTCTGCGGCTACATCGGCTACGACTGGGGACGCGCAAATCAGATCCCCAAAACCCTCGACAACGCAGTCGACAGCGCAGCGGCGATCTACATGGACATCATCAACTTGTTCTTGCGGATCCTGCGAATCATGGGGCGGCGCAATTAGCGGGGTGCCCGGAAGCAGGTAGACGGTCGCGACACGATCCTTGTGTCTTTGTCTCGCCTGCCTCAACTCGTCCGATTCGTCACACGCTCATCGTGTTGACGAAATGTCGGCAGCGCGGTCCGCAGTGACCCGCCTCATCTCGCCCGCACAGGGGGACGATGATTGATTGAGTCTATCGAAGAGCACCCGTGTCGGCCTACAGCGCTCTTTGCCGAAGCTCTCGCCGAAGCTGCTTCACACTTGACTCGGGATTTCCCAACAGCAGACGCGCTACTGAATGTATCCCAGCGCCTCAAGTGCCTCGCGGGTTTCGTCGTCGATTGTTTGCTTCGTGGGAGCTCGACCGGATGTTCTTTCTTCGAGGAGTTCGTCCAGCTTGCCTTCGAGCCTAGACGCATCTGCGGGCTGATCGTCAAATAGGTTGACGTCTTCATGAGGGTCGGCAGAAATGTCGTACAACTCAGCGGCACCGTCTCCGTGTTGCACGAACTTAAAGCGGGCGTCGCCGCGCAAAGCGTGCAGCGTCTGATTAGGGGCCAGCTCCCCTCCGCGCTTCTTGCGAGACTTCTCCGAGAACCAGCGTCGCTGCGTCAGCAACCATCGTCCAGAGACGGGAGGCGAGCTATCGGACAAGTCGGCAACAAGTGATTGTCCTTTGAACAAGAACTCCGTGTCGTGATCGATGAGATCCAAAACGGTAGGGGCCAGATCAAGCAGACTTACGGCACGCTCAACCCGGTGCCCATCCCCTTTCCCGGCTCCTGGCAGTCGGACGATCAGGGGGATGTGAATCTGCTCTTCATAGAGATTGAGACCGTGGGAGTAGTAATCGTGCTCACCGAGCCCCTCGCCATGATCAGCTGTAAAAATCACCAACGTATCGTTGGCGGCACCGATCTCCTCAAGGACTAACAGAAGCTTTGCGACTTGACGGTCCACACGACGAATTTCGTTGTCGTACGCGTTGACCGCTTCGGCGATCTCCAAGACTTTGCCGTTCAGCCTTACCGGCTTTTCAATAATTTCGTCCATGCGCACGTCCGCAGTGCCATTATCTTGGAGCAGGGATTGAAGCTTCGCATCGATTTCAAGAGGCCATGGATCTCCAGCCAGTCGCTCATACGGAGTGTGCGTATCGAAGTAATGAACCCACGCGAAAAACGGTTCGTCTGTTCGCGATCGCAGCCACTCCTGCGCCGCGATGGTCGTCTCCTCTCCCGGGGTTCGCCTTCGCTTCGCACTCGGATTTTCGTAGGTATCAAACCCGGCATCGAGACCGCTGTTCGATTCCAACACGAAGCTGCTCACGAACGCGGCGGTTTCGTACCCGTCGGCTTGAAGGCGCTCTGCCAGGGTGGGGAAGCGACCGTCGTACTTCCAACCGTTGCTCAGCACGTGATGTCTAGCGGGATGAACACCCGTCATAAGAGAAACGTGGGCCGGCAACGTGTGCCCCATAACGGTAAATGCATTCTCGAAAACGACCGACTCTTCAGCCAAGCGCTTGATTGCAGGCGCGGTTTTCCGTTCGTATCCATACGCTGCCAGATGATCAGCGCGAAGCGTGTCGACTACGATCAACAGCACGTTCACTTTAGGAACGACCGAAGTCGAGACGACTTCAGCGCGGGGCTCACACCCGCTGAGAAAAACGAATGAACACAGAACCAACGCCGACGACATTCGAGCGACAGCAGTATGCAGATTTTGGCAGGCTCGAGACATGGGCGCAGGGTAGTTGGAGGGACCTAGAGCGTCAATTTTGACGGAGAGAAACCTCCACTCCCCACCCTACGAGTGGGTGACGAGTCGCTCGCGGATTCAATGAACACGGTCAGACGTTCTCGATCCCGATGCTCCCTTCTTCGCTGGCGTCCATGAGCCATCTATCGTCCAGAATACTCTTCTCCCTCGGGTCGTCTTCGTGTATCGGTCCACGTCGAACTCGCATCGCCGCGCCATCAGCTCCCAACCGGGCTACTAGCGAAGCTTGATCTGTACCTGCCCTTCAGGCCCGCACCAAAAAATGCGCCCCTGCCTCGCAAATCCGCTGAGGCAGGGACGCCTTTCATCTACGAATCGGCGCGCTACTCGGGAGCTGTCGATCCATCGAGGCTGGTCGCGGCCTCGTTCGCCTTATCGCTAGCGTTTTCCATCAGGGTGTCTTTCTGAGCTGCGGCCTCGTCACTCATCCCCTTCCCCGCCTTACGAGCTTTGTTCGCTTCCGTTGCGGCGCGCTTCTCGGCCTTTCGAGCTTTTTTGTCGGCGCTTTTCTCCGCCTTAGCAGCCTTCTTCGTCGCCTTCTTGCTGGCCATCGACGCTTTCTTCTGCGCCTTCACTTCTGCCTTTTCGGCCTTTTTGACGGCCTTGTCGCCAGCCTTCTGACTCTTTTTCTCTGCACGCGCTGCTGCGTCAGCGGCTCGTTCCTCGGCAGTCGCTGCGCTCTTGACGCCTGCGTCCCCGGCCTGCTTTGCGGCTTCGGCGGTTTCGCTCGCCTTGGCATCGCCGGCCATCGCCTTGCCCATACTCTTCATGCTGCCCGGGCCTTCGGCCAGCGCGGGTGTCACGATCAACAACGCAGCCAGGGCTACCAGGTAACCAAGAACTGTCTGAATGGTCCTATTGGCTGCAGTGCCTTTCTTGGATGACATTTCCTTTTTTCTCCCCAATGCTCGAATCATTCGAGCGTTTGAATTCACCTACTCACCATCACCTTGGTGACACGGATCGTTGTTCCTGTTTTCGCCGTGACGACCGCGAAACGAGGGCGCGCGTTCCGTTGCCATCCCAGCCGCACTTGTCACGAATTTCGCGAGAGTCCAGCATCAGACGACCGGCCCCTCGGTTTCATTCAAACCCACCCCACTCGCGAAGCTCAACAGGCTTAGCGCGGCGATCGAGTCAGCGACGCCCCCTCGGTTGAGGGTACTCGTGCTACGTCGTGTTCGTGCACTTCCTACTCGCGATGGTGTCCCCCATCGTTTTGATGGGGAGGCACCAAGGCCAGTACGAAGGAGGCGATCAAATCTTCCGATTCACGCGCCTCCGTTCGTTAGCTCGTCAGCTTCGACACGATCTCATCAACCACCTGGTCCGCAATCGCCACCATCTCTTCATCCGAACGGTCCTGGATGGGATGCTCGGTGTAGATCGGCGATGCCGTAAAGCCAAGTGAACGCGCCTGGGTATCTGCCGCCGAAACGAACGCGCGTGAGGCGATGAATACCGAGGCCAAGCCCTGCTCTTCTAGTGCTTTCGTGTCATGCACACTGCATGACGTGCAGCTACCTCAGTCGGCTAAGGCTTCGACCACGGCTGCGCATTCGCTGGCGATTTGCTGGCGCAGGTCGTGGGGAGCCGGCTTCGTGAAGGTGGGCTTGCGGTAGCGCTTGATGATTGCGCCACGGTTAGTGAGTTCGCCCTCGAGACGGTCGAGGAAGATGTCGCCTCGCGCCTTTGAGATGTCGAGTAGGCCAATGATTGCGCCTTCGAGCTTTTCGAGTCTCGGTGCTCGCTCGCGTTGCACTAGCGATTGCTCGCCGGTGGGGTCGAGCAGAACTCGTCCCGTTTCGCTTTGCATGCTCATGATTGAATCTCCTTGATAACCGGCTTGCTGCCGATGTTGCCGCCAACCCAGCCGGCGATGACTGCGGAGAAGAGCCCGGCTCCACCCCCGCAGTGAACAATGTGAATTCCACCTGGGCGAAACTTCGGGATCGCCTCTGCGGCAATCGGCCCGGGGATACCTTCCGCCATGCCACCCGCACCGCGAATCAAGTCGTCGCTCGGAATCATGCACAACTCGTGCAAGCGCGACAGAAGTTTGGCTTTATCCCAACCCGCCTCAGCGAATACCCGTGCGTGCTCGGGGCCAATGACCAAAATACAGTCGAAAGCCATTACCGCTTTCGGGTGATACATCGAGCGCAAAC
>JBLHOB010000030.1:0-12264 GCA_047619425.1 Myxococcota bacterium | reverse complement strand
AAGAGTGTCTCGGGCAACGCATCGAGAGCAAACCAGCGCAGTTCGAGAGTTTCCCAATTGGTCTTAAAACTGCCACCAGTTACGTGACACAGGAAAATTTTTGCCGTGTGTGGACGGAAACCCGTGCGGATGTAGTCGCCGACGTGGCGGTCGACTTCGACCACCAACCCAGTCTCTTCCCACACTTCGCGGCAAACGGCGGCTTCCGGCGTTTCGCCGGGTTCAACCGTGCCCCCGGACAGTTCCCAGCCTCGCAGGTCGCTACGCACGGCAAGCATGACGCCGTCTTCGCCGAGGACAATCCCCTGGGCTACGACCAGGTGTTCGCGCACCTGGGGCATAACCAAGCCCCACCAACCAATCTTCGCATAGGTAAACACTGCACCGAGTAAGCGAACTGCAACTCGGAGCACACGGCTATCCGACGATCTTGTTTAGTGGCGATTCAATGATGCCTCGCGCACCCGCGTCAACGAGACGCGGCAGCAACTCGCGAACGAGCTTCTCTTCAATCACCGTACTGACGTCAACCCAGTCGGAGTCGGCCAGGGTTGAAATCGTCGGAGCATTGAGCGAGGGCAAGAGCTCGAGTACCGCATCGAGGCTTTCGGGCGGCACGTTCATCGCAAGTCCAACCCGGGAGGCTGCCGCAATGGCGCCCGACAAAAGCAACTCGAGGCGCTCGATCTTGTTCTTGACCCACTCGTCCTTGAGGGACTCTTTGCAGGCGATAAGGCGCGGCGTGCTGACGAGCAGCGTGTCGATCACCTTGAGGTTGTTGGCGCGCAAGCTTGAGCCGGTTTCCGTTACGTCGACAATCGCGTCGGCCAGAATCGGCGGCTTGACTTCGGTAGCACCCCAAGAGAACTCGACGTTGGCGTCGATCTTTTTGTCGGCGAGGTACTTGTTCGTGAGCCCAACAACTTCTGCGGCAATGCGCTTGCCTTGCAGGTCTTCGGGCTTTTCAATTTCCGAGCCCTCTTTCACCGCGAGGATCCAACGCACCGGCACGTAGTTGGGCCACGGAGCTTCGAGGTTGGCAATTTCTTCAACATCGGCACCGGACTCGATCACCCAGTCGGCGCCGGTAATCGCGCAGTCCATGACGCCCTGCTCGACGTAGCGCGCCATCTCTTGCGGCCGGATCAAAATGCATTCGATTTCAGGGTCGTTGATCTCGGGGTAATAGGAGCGACTCGCGATGCGCACGTCGTAACCCGCCCGAGCAAAGAGCTTGATGGTCGTCGCCTGCAAGCTGCCCTTGGGCAAGCCGAGGCGCAGCTTCTTGGTGCTGCGATCCGCGTAGGTCTTGTCGCTCATTTTTTGTAGACCTCGTCCGGGTCGAAGACCTTCACGCCAACATCGATAAAGCCCTCGCCGTCGACTTTGCGGAAGAAGCAGTTGCGGCGCCCGGTGTGGCACGCGGCCCCACCGATTTGGTCGACCTGCATCAATACGGCGTCGCCGTCACAGTCGATGTAGAGCCCCTTCAGCACTTGTACGTTTCCGCTCTCTTCGCCCTTGTGCCACAGCTTTTTGCGGCTGCGGCTCCAGTACACGGCAGCGCCGGTCTCAACGGTGAGGCGAAAGGCATCTTCGTTCATGTTGGCCACCATCAAGATCTCACCCGTCGAGTGGTCTTGAGCGATCGCCGTAACGAGGCCGTCATTTTTCGTAAAGTCGAGTTGATCAATAAGTTCCATGGGGCGCCGAGGCTACATGGAACCCGCGCGCCTCGCTACCAGCGGCCTTGAACCGGCTCAAATCGATCAATTCGGGGCACTGTCAGGTTGCCGCTAGTTGCTATGGTGGCCGCCATGGAAGACGAGCTGAGAGACGTGCCGCCGCCGGACGAATCGCCCAAAGACGCATTCGCGCAACTGGATGCCACGGCCCAGGCTGAGCTCGTCGCGCGGGGTGAAGTCAGCGAGAGCGAGCTCACGGAAGCCGCGATCGCCCGCGTCGAAAGGCTCAATCCGACACTCAATGCGGTGATCCACCCGCTGTTCGAAAAGGCGCGCAGGACCTGCGCCGAGGGCGTCGCGGCCGGCCCGTTTCGGGGCGTGCCCTTTCTGGTGAAAGACGCCGTTTGCCACACCGAAGGCGACCCCTTTCACGCAGGTATGCGTTTTTTGAAAGACCGCAATTTTGTCGCCAAGAGCGATACCGAGCTCGCTCGAAGGTTTCGTGCAGCGGGATTCGTCTTCATTGGCAAAACGAACACTCCCGAATTGGCCTCTTCCGTAACAACCGAACCCATGGCTTATGGTGCGACGCGTAACCCGTGGCAACTCGACACTTCAACCGGCGGGTCTAGCGGTGGGTCCGCAGCCGCCGTCGCCGCAGGCCTCGTCCCTGCAGCTCACGCAAACGACATGGGTGGCTCAATCCGCGTGCCCGCCTCGTTTTGCGGCTTGGTGGGGCTCAAGCCGACCCGCGCACGCACGAGCCTCGGTCCACACTTTGGCGAGTATTGGGGCCCGCTAACACACGAGCACGTCGTGACTCGCAGCGTCCGAGACAGTGCGGCAATCCTCGACGCGATCGCGGGCCCGGCCCCGGGCGACCCCTACAGCGCTCCACCGCCAGTTCGCCCCTGGCTTGAGGAAGTCACCCGAGAATCGCCCCCCCTTCGCATTGGCTTGCTCGAGCCCAATCAATCGACCCCGGTGCACGACGATTGCCAGGCTGCAGCCCAAGCTGCTGCCAGCGCACTGGAAAGCCTCGGCCATCACGTCGAACCGATTTCGATTCCGTGTCTCGCACACACGAACGCGGGGCCGTGGGTACAAGCGAGCCTGGCGCGGGACCTCGACCGTTGGTCTGCGACGCTGGGCGAACCGATTGGCCAAGACGATGTCGAACCCATGAACTGGGTGTTGGCAGAATCTGGACGCCGCATGAATGCGGCGCAGTACATCGCAGAAGTCGAAAAAGCCTTCACCTGGGCACGAGAAATGGTGCAACCCTGGGCCAACGGCCTCGATGTCCTGATTACGCCTACCTCTACGACGCCTCCATCGCCGTTGGGCCATATGTCTGGCGACGTCCCACTCGAGCAGTTGTTTCCTAGACTCATCGCCGTCACGGCCTTTACGATGCCCTTTGATGTAACGGGTCAACCCGCGATATCGCTTCCGTTGTACACGAATGGCGCAGGCATGCCGATTGGCGTTCAGCTTGTTGCCGCAACGGCCCGGGAAGACATTCTCTTTCAACTCGCGGGACAACTCGAACGCGCGACGCCTTGGGCCGGCCGGCTACCCGACCTGCACGCATAACTGACCACCTAAGCCGACGACCCGCAGAGCCCCCATGGCTCCGCGCCAACCCCCATGCCAAATCGAGCGCGTCGACTCGACAACGAAAGGATTTTCACTTGCTGCAACGAACCGATCGGGTGGTGATCGCGGTTGGCGACCTCGAAAAGGCCCAGAAGGAAATGGTCGCCGTTCTCGGTCGAACCCCCGCGTGGGTCGGCGGTTACCCGGCGGACCAGACCCAGTGTGTTTTGTTTCATCTCGACAACCTCAACGTCGAACTTCTCTCGCCGGTTCCCGGCGGCGACACCCCGGTCTGCAAAGCCTTGCAAGCCCAACTCGACGAGCACGGTGGCGGTCTCTTTGCGCTGCACCTCGAAACGGAGGACATCGCAAGTTGTCTCGAAGCGATGCGCTCACAAGGACTCGAACCAGGCGACCCGTACGAAGGGCTCACCAAAGACGAACCCTCCGGCGCCTTTCGCCGCTTCGTACAAAGCGATCTACCCGAAGACCAGACTGCGGGCGTGCGCCTTCGCATCGTCGAATGGCAATCGAAACCCGAAGAGCTGCCGCCTTCCCTGCCCTTGGCTGGCGAGGCGAGCGCGGTCTCGGGGGGCGACCACGTCGTGATCTTCACCGCCGCGCCGGAGCGTGCCCTTGATCTCTTTGGCACCAAGCTCGGCGTCCGTCTAGCCCTCGACAAGACGTTCGAGAAGCGAAAAACACGGCTGATCTTCTTTCGCCTCGGCGGATACACGATCGAAATCGGCGCACCCTTTCGCGACCCATCCGACGAGCCTGTGCCCGACGACCGGCTGTGGGGACTGGCCTTTCGGGTGAGCGACCTCGACGCGGTTTCCGAACGCATCAAGAATGCCGGGCTGGAAGTCACGGGGATCCGCGGCGGCAACAAGCCAGGCACTCGCGTGTGTACGGTCAAGAATGAACCGGCGGGTGTGGCCACACTGATGATTCAACATGACTAAGGCATCGTGACAGGCGAGGGACGAGGCGAACGGGGCGTCCCGACTGGATAGAGAACGCAACCAATAGCAAGCGCGACGAACGAAGAACGCGCTCGACGTCCTCGTCAGTTGCCTGGCCGTCGTCGCAGAGGCCCTGAGACCGCCAACGCCTCGCGCAGCCCGGCCAGCGGGACTTCGCTTCCGACTGCCTCAAGCACACGATCTTGTCCTCTCGGCTTGCCCTTCTTGTCTACGCGATCGCGGCGTTGTTCGGTCAACACACCACGCGCCAGGAGCAGATCAGTTGCGTTCGAGTAGGTCGTGTCATTCGCGGCTTCGCTGCGGGTAGCCTCCCCAAGCAGCGCGGCACCCTCAAATGCACTTCCAATCCGGGCATAGAATTCCTTGCGCGTCACGACCTCGTCGAGTTCGCCAGCAACGTCGCACGCCAGCTCGTAGATATTTACCACGCTTCGGGTTTGTTCGGCGAGGTTCTCGAAAACTGGACGTCCGGCGTTGGTCGGCGCCCACTTTCCGTTTTGCTCTATCATCCAACCACGAGCCACAAAGTGGCTCAGGAACTCTTCGCAGTGAGCGGCCGAGCCGGCGCCTGCCGATGAATAGAATTCTTGGTAGTAGAGCTCTTGCCACAAAGGCAGGTCTCGCCGCAGGTCATCGCCGGCAGCGCCGGCCAACAACCTTCGGGCGAGAAAACTCGGCACGGCCAGAAAGTGTGCGACCGAGTTGCGATAGAGATCGAGAGCCTGTCGCCGCGACTCTTCGAAGTAGAGGATCTCACCTTTCGGATCGGGACGACTCTTGATCAAGTCGTTGCGCAACAAGAAGGAAATCGACTCGTCAAACGACCCCTGATCTGCGATCAAAGCCTTGGTGATCTTTGTTTTCTGCAGCTTCAACAAGTCGACACTGTCGCGAATGCGCTCGGCCAATTCCGTGCGTCGGATGCCGCGATTCGAAACCCCCATCAGGGCACTTGCAGCAACCGATGTCGCGTTGGCGACGAACGACCAGTTAATCTCCTCAACGATGCGCCAACCCAGCCCCGTGATGAGCGCTCGCTTCTCGGCTTCGATCGCCTCGTCGTCGGGGGCGGCGGCGCGAAAGGCTTCTCTGCGATCCGCGAGTACGTCGGCCAACGAGATCGCGTCTCCGAAAGAAACGTGTGCGCTGCCGAAACGCCGCTGCAAATACTTTCGCGCTTTGACGAGATTGAGCATGCTCTCTTTGGTCTTCTCTTCCCCAGAGAGTTCGCCGAGAATCGAGCTCTCTTCGACGAGGCGCTCATAGTTAATCGCGACGGGGATGAACACAAAGTCGCGCTGATGGCTGTCGATGAAGGCGTCGACCTCCCAGGTCAGCATGCCGAGGCGCGGAGCGAGGGTCTTGCCCGTGCGCGACCGTCCGCCTTCAATGAAGAACTCCTGGGTAAAGCCCTCGCGCACGAGGTACGCGAGATAGCTGCGGAAGATTTCTTTGTACAGCGGGTCGTCAAACGAGCCCCGCATGAAAAACGCACCGCTCTTGCGAAACAAAAAGCCGAAAGGTCCAAAGGCCATGTTGTCTCGAGCTGCGATATGCGGCGGCACCATGAAGTTGCCGTAGAGCAGAACCGAAAGAATCAAGAAGTCGAAATACGACCGGTGACTGGGCACCAGTACCACCGGACGCTGTTTGACGTTGTCGGCGACTTTGTCGAGACCGTAGATCTCGATCGAGGAAAACAACTTGCGAAACAGCCATGTCATCAGCGAGTTCATCAGCGCCAAAAACGTCGAGTTCATCGACGCGGCGATTTCCGAAAAAATCTTTTCGGCCTCTACTTGGGCGCGTTCGACGGGCCAGCTGCGATCGCGTGCCCGCTGCGCCATAGCCTCCCGCACACCCGGGTCGTCGAGCACCTCGCGTTGCACGCGATAGCGCGATCGCAGAGTCGGCCCTTCGACCACTTTTTCTTCGCGGAACAGATAGATCAAAATCGAACGTCGAATCTTGCGAGCAACCCGCGCTGGCCCCTCTGTGCGATGGGTTGCGATGAACGTCTGTAGATCGACCGCGTTGCCGACCTTTACCGAAAGGCTGCGATAGTTCGCGAGAAACGAACTGACTTTGGCGATATCGGATGGCCGAAACAGCGTGCCGTAGCTGAGGTTCAAAAAACGGCTTTCCGTCCTCGGTCCTTTGCGCCAGAAAAGGGTTACGGGCACCACGAACACCGGGCGATCCGTATCCCACACGGCCTGCACGACCTCTTGCAAAAGATCGAGTTCATCGCTCCTGCTCGCACCTTTGCGCCCCTGCAAAAAGCTCTTGAGACGTTGCGTGCGCAGGAAGAGAAACTGGGACTGTCCGCCAAGCGATAGACAGCGCGCATAGTCGCGGTCGGACTCTCGCTGCTCCTTCACCGAAGGACTGCGCGCTCGCCCAAGCGACATGCGCAACGCACGGATCAAGTTCCCGAAGTAGTGAAAGCGAATGCCGTTGGCAAAAGACGAAAGCCTCAGGCCCTCTCGCGCAAACAAGGTATTGAGCAGGAAGTAGTCGAGGCGGCTCGAATACCGCATGACGTAAACCACAGCGCCCTTGGCTTCCATCTCGCGCAGCTTCTCGACGGAATCCGGGTCGAGTTGAAAGTGGCGGAAATAGCGGCGAGCAAGCCAACGCACAACGAGATTGAAGCTCTCGACCATGGTCGTATACGGATCGTGACGAAACGATCGTTCATCGTTTGTATCGTCCGGCTTCGGCTCTTGCAGTTCGACTGGTTCTTGTTGTTCGGCCATGGCTCGCTGGTGTTCCCGTGTCTCACAGACTGCTCGAATCGCGTCCGATTCGGGCTCGGCGGTGCGGCCGTCCGAGCACTGCTCGGACGACCGATGCCTTCGATTGATTCGCTACTCGCTTGATTTTCCCAAGGTAGAGCGACTCGATGCTATTCGGCGCTATTCAGCTCCATTCAACTCTATTCAGGAAGAAGAATCTCTCCCGCCGTCATCTGTGCCGCAATTTCGTCCGCGGTCCAAAGGCCGTCGCCGCTCTGCTTGGTGATACCAGTGTGGGTGACCACCTTCATTTCTGCGATCCGTCCACCCCCGACAAAGAATGTCTTGCCCGTCATCTCTCCCGAGAGTTCACTCGCAAGATAAACAAGGAGAGGAGAAATTGCGGCGGGGTTCATGGTTTCTTTAATCGACTCATTGTCGAATCCTCCGAGATCCTCGGTGAGTCGAGTCAGCGCAACTGGAGCCAGAATGAAGGCTCGGATCCCGTACTTCTTGCCCTCGATCGCAAGGCAACGGGTAAACCCGGCGATTCCAGCCTTCGCTGCACCGTAATTGCACTGGCCGAAGTTACCGTTGAGTCCCGACGTCGACGAAGTGTTGATGATGACACCGCCGTTGCCGCGATCCTTCATGTGGCGAAACACCGGGTGGGTGACGCAGTACGTCCCCTTGAGATGCACCGCGATGACCGGGTCCCAGAGATCTTCGGTCGTATTGGCAAACGATCGATCGCGCAAAATACCCGCGTTGTTGACGCAGATATCGACGTGATCAAAAGCATCAAGAGCCGTCTTCAGAATATTCTCGCCGCCTTCGACCGTGGCCACGTTGTCATAATTTGCGACCGCCTCGCCCCCCGCCACGCGGATCTCCTCAACGACACGATCTGCCATCGCGCTACCACTACCGGCGCCATCGCGCGCACCGCCCAAGTCGTTGACTACGATCGCAGCACCTTCTTTTGCCATCGCCAATGCGTGTTCTCGGCCGATGCCGCCGCCCGAACCGGTAATGATCGCGACTTTGCCCTGGAGCAATCCCATTTCGTTCTCCTTCCGTTGCGTTCTGGTTCTGATAATTGCTATTCGACGCCAACAGGCGTCTCTGATTGATCGAATTATTTCAAATGGCCGCGCCACTCGCGCATGCCGTGTGAAGAGATGCGTGTCCTTTTTCCGGCTCACGGCCCTCGACCTGTCCGCCCGACGCGGCGATCAAGGTTCGCAGACGAACAGACAGCGCCTCGGGCTCAGCGTTTTCCTATCGCCAGCCCAACGCCATCGTGCCTTCTAATTACCGGACGACCTTTTGAGCCGCAAAAACAGGCGCAGTCTATCTTACCGCGCACGACCCGCGGCCGTCCCAACAAAGAGCACGGTTCGCAACCGGGCGAACGACTCAAAGCCGAGCCTCCGATACAGGGACAATGCGGGTTCATTGCCCTCGACAACTGCAAGCTGCACGTGTTCGGCCCCCGCTTCGAACGCCTCTTGTACGAGCCCGGACATCGCCGCTGCCGCCAGCCCGCCGCGGCGCATTGCCGGCCAGGTAAAGACGCCCTGCACCAACCACCCCTCGTCACGGCGCACGTCGGCATAACCCACAAACGCCAAACGCCCGTCGATTTGGACAACCCGCGCCCGCTCGACGCGACTTCGCACCCAGCGCCCAAACCCTACTGGGTCTCGCTCGCCCGGATCCGGGCGCTGCTCTTCGCGCAGGCTTGCACGCGCGGCGTAGATGAGTTCTTCGAGATCTCCCAACTCTGCGTGTCGCAAGATTGCACCCTCGGGCAAGGAAGCGGGCTGCAGCTCTCCTTGGCGGATCGCAAATGCGAGTTCGCACCGATCGATCAACGCGCGGCGCCCCGTCGACTCGAGCAGCTGCCACAACTCGCTCACAACGGTGTCGATGGTTTTGAGCAGGCCGGTCTCGATCATCCCGAAAAACGGCAGAAATGCCGCCAGGGCTGGCGCTTCGAGATGCGCATCAAAAAGCAGGCTCGGACGCAGAGAGGCGACGCCGACGATTTCGTCTTCCCGCCACGCGACCAACACCACGGGCTCGATATCCGCTGCGGTCTTGGCGGCCGGATCTTTGTCGATCAAGTCGAGAAGTTGCAGGTTGAGCTGGGGGTCGCGGTGCAAATAGGCCAGCACCGCATCCCGATCGGCGGGCATCAAAAAACCCGCTCTAGGCTCGGGAGGTGTATCTGTGCTGCGTGAGAACAATTTGGGCGCTCAGTCGAGAACGACGAGTACGTCGCCCTCTTCGACGGCGTCTCCCTCACCGACGCGAATCGCGCTCACGCGACCCGCACTAGGGGCTTCGACCGGAATTTCCATTTTCATGGATTCGAGAATCAACAGGGTCGCTTCCTCGGCAACTTCGTCCCCGACTTTCGCCTCAACTCGGACAACTCGCCCCGTTACCTGCGCCTCAACCTCGACACCCATGGAAAAGATCCTCCTGCGCAAATCGGCCTTCATCGGCCTTTGCAAAGCACAATCATGCAACCCGAATCGATTTCGGGCAAGACTCTCTGCGGGCGAACGCGATGGGCCTGCTAAGGTCTTCCTCCCGGAGGAAAGAAGTGCTCGAAACTGTCACCCAAGGATTCAAGGCCGCGACGGAACGTTTGCGCGGCGTTCGCGAACTGAGCGAAGAGAACATTGCCGATTCGTTGGCCGATGTTCGTCGCTCTCTACTCGAAGCCGACGTCGACTTTAAAGTCGCCAAAGACTTTTTGGCGAAGGTCAGCGAACGCGCTCTCGGCGAAAAGGTCAAAACCCAGGCCCGAGACCGCGGTGGCCGCAAAGTCAAAGTCTCGGTCGGCCAGCACTTCGTAGGCATCTGCGAAGAAGAGCTCGTCAACCTGATGGGCCCTGTGGACACCGAGCTCGCTCGGACCGATGGCTCAACATCGATCATGCTCGTCGGCCTCCAGGGCGTCGGTAAGACGACGATCGCGGCCAAGCTCGCCAAGTATCTCGAGTCAAAGGGCAAGAAGCCCCTTCTCGTAGCTGCAGACATCTACCGCCCGGCAGCCGTCGAACAGTTGATGACCCTGGGCGCGAGCATCCACATCCCGGTCCACAAGGGGACCGAAGGCCAGCTGCCCCCAGAGATTTGCCGAGATGCCAAAGAGCGCGCTCGCAAGGACGGCCGCAACGCGATCATTTATGACACCGCAGGCCGCCTCGCGGTCGACGAAGCGCTGATGCTCGAGCTGCAGCAAATCGAAGAAGCGGTGAGCCCCGCCAACACATTGCTCGTATGCGACTCCTTGATGGGGCGCGACGCCGTAAGCCACGCCGAAGCGTTTAGCAGCAAGCTCAAGATCGACGGCATCTGCATGACCAAACTCGATGGCGACGCACGCGGTGGTGCAGCGCTCTCGGTAAAGGCCATTACTGGTGTTCCGATCAAGTTTCTCGGCACCGGTGAGACCGTCGACCGCCTCGAAGAGTTCCGTCCCGAGGGCCTCGCCTCACGCATCCTCGGTATGGGCGACATCGTCGGCCTCGTCAAAGACTTCGAAGAGGTCGTCGACGAACAGCAGGCTGAAGAAGACGCCGAGCGCATCCTAAAGGGCCAGTTCACCCTCGACGATCTCATCTCCCAGCTTCAGACCATCCAGAAGATGGGGCCGATCAAAGAGATCTTTGCGCGCATGCCCGGCATGGGGGGGATGGCGGAGCAAGTCGACGAAGGCGAACTCGTCAAAGTCAAAGCCATGGTCGGATCGATGACCAAGGCCGAACGCCAGACTCCCGATGTAATCAATAAAAGCCGAGCCACCCGCATCGCGGCAGGCAGTGGTCGCAAACCAAAAGAAGTCACCGAACTGGTCAAACGCTTTGATCAGATGAAGGGCATGATGGCGATGCTCGGCCAGCAGAGTGGCCTGCTCGGCAAAGTGCCCGGTATGGGCAAACTCGCCGGGGGTATGCCTGGAATGGGCGGCGCGATGCCCGGCATGCCCGGCGGTGGTGGGATGCCCGGTTTCGACCCGATGGCCATGATGGGCGGCGCCGCGGGCGCGGGTGGTGCCGGACAAATGAAAAAACGGGTCTCGTCCGTCGACCGCAAGAAAAAGCAGAAGCAGGCAAAGAAGTCCCGCCGCAAGGGACGCAAAAAGTAGCCGCCGTTTTTCAGCGTCGAGGCACCCTCCGCCTACTTTTCGTTTGCGCCCGCTTTGCGGTCACTTCGCGGAGACCTTCCGACGCTCTTCGCCGCCAGCCTCCATGGGAACCCGGCTCACTCTTGCGGAATCCTTAGCTATATCGGGCACCTTCCTCATTGGCGCCCGCACCGAACTTCAGCACTCCCCCCCCGGGACCTGTCTAGTTTTGTCAAATCACCGTTGTTCCTTCAATTTTTCACCCAAGTTGCCGATTGGTGAGAGACCGATGACACGATTCCCTCGTATTCTCTCGCTCCATTGGCTGGTTGCGGCGCTCGCGCTCGCGACCGTTTTGCCCACCGCCTCAGCCTGGTCCGAAAGCGCAAGCTCCGTCACGCTTCCGCGCCCCGCCGGGCTTGCGGGCGACGTCGACTTTTGGGTTCGGATCTACTCCGAAGTCACGACCGCGGGCGGGCTGATCCACGACTCCCGAAACCTCGAAGTCGTTTACCAAAAAGTCACCACGCCCAAGGGCCTCAGTCGCAAAGCCAAAGAACGCTGGACCGATAAGGTGAAAGACAAGTACCGAAAGATTCTCAGCACCCTAGCCACTGGCAAGCGCAGCGGTTTGACGAGCGAAGAAGCCCGCATCTTGGCCCTGTGGCCCGACAACGTTTCAAACAGCGAGCTTCGCAAAGCCAAAAGTCGACTGCGCTTCCAACTCGGCCAAGCGGACAAGTTCGAAGCCGGCATCGTGCGCTCGGGACGCTGGAAGTCCTTTATTGAGGGCATTTTCGAAGAGCACGGGCTGCCGCGCGAGTTGGCTTCGCTGCCTCACGTCGAATCCTCTTTTACGCCTTGGGCCTACTCGCACGTCGGCGCCGCCGGGCTCTGGCAATTCACTCGCTCCACGGGCCAGCGATTCTTACGCGTTGATCACGTGGCCGACGAACGACTCGACCCGTACCGCGCAACCGTCGCAGCAGCGCGCTTGCTCAAGCAAAACCGCGAAGTCACCGGCACCTGGCCTCTGGCCATTACCGCGTACAACCACGGCGCCTCGGGCATGCGACGCGCGGCACGTAAACTCGGCACGAAGGACATCGTTC
>JBLHOB010000029.1:0-12477 GCA_047619425.1 Myxococcota bacterium | reverse complement strand
TGGCGACGGCGAGATACGCCTCCCACCACTCAGACCAAGGTCGCGCGGTCATTTCGGGTTGGTTCACTTCAAGCAGGATCAGCCCACACAAGCCGCTGGCGGCGAGGCCAAAAAACAGGATCGGAATGGGTCGCAACGAAACCCGGGCGAAGCGCTCCAGAACCACAATCGCGGAGCCCAAATACAGCAGCGCCATCAGCGCGATCCCCAGAATCAACGTCACGATGAACGCGAGGGTCAATGAGGCACTGATCGCCATGAGAGGCGCAGCGATCCCCGAAGTGAATTCCATGCTGTTCAGATATCCGAGTTGGGCCGTGGGGGAATGGCTTCAGTGATGGCTTGCTTCACTCGCGGCGTTCCTGCCTGCGACCGCCCGGCGCTCCGGGAATTTGAACGATCAAGGTCTACAACGTTCCCGCCCCATTGGGAACCACCGAACCCCCTCGCAGTTCCAGATTCGGCGTGAATACACGGGTATTTGAGACGGAGGTTGGATACGCGGGAGCAAGATACGGTTCCCCAACCTATGCACTGCCCCCGCACGTCGACTGGTGAAGCAGGGTCGCGTAGATCAGCCGGTCGAGATCTCCGTCGAGCACCCCGCTCACATTGCCTACTTCGAAGTCACTTCGGTGGTCTTTCACGCGTTGTTGGGGATGCATGGTGTACGAACGAATCTGGCTGCCGAAGCCGATTTCGCGCTTTTCGCCGGTGAGATCGTTCAGCTTCTGCTCCTGCTCAAGGCGTTTTTTCTCGAACAGGTGTGCCCGCAACACCTTCATCGCCGTCGCGCGGTTCTTGTGTTGAGATCGCTCATTCTGGCACTGCACCACGATCCCCGACGGAATGTGGGTGATGCGGATCGCCGAGTCGGTCTTGTTGACGTGCTGGCCACCCGCACCGCTCGAGCGGTAGGTGTCGACTCGCAGATCTTTCTCATCGATCTCAACGTCGATCGCGTCGTCGATCTCAGGTACCGCAGTCACACTGGCAAATGCCGTGTGCCTACGTGCTTGGGAATCGAACGGTGAGATTCGCACTAGGCGATGAACCCCTTGCTCGGAGTTGAGGTAGCCATAGGCAAAGTCGCCGGCGATTTGGATCGTGACGCTGCGAATGCCCGCCTCGTCGGCGTGCTGTATGTCGAGAATGGTCACCTTGTAGCCGCGCCGCTCGGCCCAACGCAGGTACATGCGCATCAACATCTCGGCCCAGTCACAGGCGTCGGTGCCGCCCGCGCCAGAATTCACCGAGAGAATTGCGTTGTTGGCGTCGTGATCGCCGCCCAAGAGCTGCCGCAGTTCGGCGTCCTCGAGCGTGAGCTCGACTTCGTCAAATTTGGCCAGCGCTTCGCGAAGGGCCTCTTGATCGTCGACTTCCGCAGCCAACTCAAGCAGCAGTTCGGCTTCCTCCAGCGCCTCGCCAATATCGTCGTAGAACTTCAGCTCGCCGGCAACACTGTTTTTTTCGCGGTTTACGCGCTCGGCGTTTTCGCGGTCGTCCCATAGATCGGGACGCGCGCTGTCCCCTTCGAGTTCTTCAAAACGGGCCCGCAGACCGTCGAGGTCAAAGCCGCCCCCGGAACTCGCCAAAGCGATTGCGCAGGCGGCGCAACCGGTCGGTCAGTTCACTTGGGTCGAGGAGTCCACTTTCTCCGCTCATCTTCGTTCATCCCCTCTTTGGGTAACTTTGCTTCGCACGTTGACTCGGTGTCGGATGTGCTCGGTGTCGAATCAAACCGCTATGCCGCCTCGACGCCTCGCGCGGCCAGCCACACTCTAGTCTTCCAACTGAGTTTCGCTTGTTCCGGGCACCGACTGCAAACGCAGACGCACTACGTGGCCAAGTAACGCGACACAGCACAGCCAGGCAAACACGTCTCCGTATCGGGTGTAGAACGTGCCCCCTGCCCGAGCCTGCGACAGGGGGATATCACCGACGACGAGGTCACGCTCATAAATTTCGGTGTGCGAGACGATTCGGCCCTGAGAATTAATAATTGCCGAGACCCCGGAGTTGGCCGCCCGGACGGTCCAGAGAGAATTTTCTGCGGCGCGCATCGCCGTCATCGCCAAGAACTGATGGGGTGCGCCGGTGCGGCCGTACCAGGCGTCATTGGTAATCGCGAGCAGAACCTGCGCCCCGTCCGCGGCGAAACGCCGCACGAGATGGGGAAACAACAGCTCGTAGCAAATGGGAACGCCGATTCGGTACTCGGCACCGTCGCTCTCGCTTGCGAGGAGCAAACTCCTGACCCGATCGCCCGCAGTGACATCAAGGCTCGCCATCCCCCTGGCGATCGCCTCGAACCATGCCCCAATCGTCTTGCGAAACGGCACATATTCGCCAAACGGAACAAGATGCGTTTTGTCGTAGCGGTCGGTCACCACTCCGCTGGAGGCCATGACAAAGGCGCTGTCGAACACCTCTGCGAGGTTTTCTCCTGTCGCGTCGAGAGTCGCGCCGGTGGCTCCAAGCACAAACGTCGCGCCCGACTCTCGAGCCAGCCACGCGATGGGTTCGCGCACCGTCGGGTCGTGTTCCAGAAAACTGGGGACTGCGCTTTCGGGCCAGACAATCACGCTCGCTCCCGCGGCGATCGCCTGTCGTGAGAGCTGGATGTAGACGCCCAAATTGTTTCCGACGCGCTCTGCACTCCATTTTTCATTTTGGTCGATGTTGCCTTGCAGCGCGGCGACGCGAATCGTCGAAACGCCTTCCCCCTCAACCTCGTTACGCGCCGTGGCACTTTGGCTCAACAAGACGCCCGCGACGTGTGCGATCACAACGGCGGACAACGCAAGCGTCGTTGCGCGAGGCGGCTTTCGCGTGCCGTCGCACAGCCATGCAGCCAAAGCCGCTCCGGTGAGCGCGACAAAAAACGAAAGCCCGTATACGCCGGTAATGCTGACCCATCCAAGCAGTGCCGAGTTCTGCAGCTCGGCGTAGCCAAGCATCGCCCAAGTAAAGCCGCCAAATGCATGGGCGCGCGCGTAGTCGGCGACCGTCCAAAGCAGCGCCGCCAACCACGGCCCCACTCGGCCGGCAGGCGACAGCGCCCGCGAGCCAAAGGCAAAAGCCGCGCTGAAGATCGAAACATCGAGACTCGGAAACAGCGGAGCCAAGACGCCAAGTGCAACAGGTGCGTGGCCGTAGGTAACAGTGACCACATAGAACCAGTAAAAGAAAACCCAATGGGCAACCATGCTCGCAACGAACGCCTGAAGCAGCGCTTGCTTCGGCGCCAGTTCGCGCACCGCCATCAGCAAACAGCACACGGCGAGCGGCGCGCTTACCGGGCCGAGATCGATCGGGTCGCTGCGCCCGGGGACGAGCTGTGGAAAGGCAAAGAAGGTCGCCACGCCGTAGCCGACAAACCAGGGTAACCGCGACCACAGGCCGGCTGTGTCCGTCTCGAGGCCCCGCGCTGTGATCACGATCTGAGGACCGCCGAAAGCCTCCGCTCCTCGGCGCGCATGACACGATACTCGTCGGCTTCTTCGTGATCGTGGCCAAGCAGGTGCAGCACGCCGTGGATAAGCAAGCGCGACACTTCTTCGTTCAAACTTTTGTGCCGCTCGCGGGCCTGGCGCGCGGCGGTATCCATCGAGATCACCACGTCCCCGAGCATTTGCCCGCGAAACCCAGCGTGGTCTCCGTCGACCAACGAAAACGAGAGCACGTCGGTCGCTCGATCTTTGTCGCGATAGGTGCGGTTGAGTTCTCGAATCTCCGCGTCGTCGATCAAGCCGATCGACAACTCACTCTTTGCGTGTTTGAGCGCGCGCATGATGGCGGTCGCACGTTTTTTCAACAAAACAATATCGAGGCGACGGGCATCAAAGCCCTCGGGTGGCCCAGCGAGATGAACACTCACCGTTTGGTGTCACCGACGTTAGACGCCTTTTTCTTCGCATCTTCAGCGCGTTGGTAGGCGCCCACAATCGATTGGACCAACGGGTGCCGCACAACATCGTGCTCGGTAAAGGAAGTAAACCCAATCCCCTCGACATCGCGCAAAATGCTCAACGCTTCTCCGAGGCCACTGCGCGCATTCTCTCCGAGGTCGCTTTGCGTAACGTCGCCAGTGACGACCGCGACGGAATTGAAACCGAGCCGAGTCAAGAACATCTTCATTTGCTCAGGGGTCGTGTTCTGTGCCTCGTCGAGGATTACGAAGGAGTCGTTCAGGGTGCGCCCGCGCATAAACGCGAGGGGCGCCACTTCAATCACACCGCGCTCCATCAGGCGACCGACCTTTTCAAAGTTCATCATGTCGTGAAGTGCATCGTAGAGGGGGCGCAGATAGGGGTTTACCTTTTCGGCGAGGTCGCCAGGCAGAAACCCGAGTTTCTCGCCCGCCTCAACCGCAGGGCGCGTAAGCACCACGCGACTTACGTCCTGACGATTAAGCGCGGCAATGGCCATCGCCATCGCGAGATAGGTCTTGCCCGTGCCGGCTGGTCCCGTTGCAAAGACGATGTCGTTTTCACCAATCATCTCGACGTAGGCTCGCTGGGAGTGGTTCTTCGCGCGAATGCGATGGCGCGACCCCACCGAGTCGAGCACGTCCCGGGTCATCTCATTGAGATTGGTGTCCGGATCTTGGTCGATCATGCGGACGGCTTCGCGCACATCGACGGGTCGCAACACCTGCCCGTGCTTCACCATCAAATAGAGTTCTTCGAGAACGTGCTTCGCTCTTTCGACGTCGGAGGTCGCACCCTCGAGCCACACCTTGTTGCCGCGGGCGTGGAGTTTGACGCCGAGTTGCGCAGAGATCAGACGAAGATGACGTTCGCGATCACCGTACAGCGTGGCCGCTGCATGGTTGTCGTCGAACGTGATGCTTTGCTCAGTATGGTCCGCCTGGTTGGCCAGGGTAGCTCCCGCGAAATGGCCCTCGACGCGCCACCGCCTGGGAGCCAACTGCACAGATCCAATGGCGCCCCCGCACAAACCTAGGTGCGAGTCAACGAATGGATAGAGAGCGGTCTTTGCGGATCAACGTTCGGGGGCGAGGAGAACGACATTGTCCTCGCTACGGGCGTAATAGTACGCAGCACGCGCCTGAGCCGCCATCTCGCTGTCCGAAAGGAGCACAGTGTCTGACAGTTCCGAGAGGTCCGCGGGCCAGTCACCTGTCATGAAACGATGCGCCTCCACCGCGTGTCGAATCCGGCGTTTCTCGAACAAAATTTGAGCATCGACCAGGGGCTCGCGCACAATCGGAAAAGCTTCGAGTGGCTCGGGCCGCGAAGCGCTCTGCAACGAGGTCGCGTACACCATGCCTCCCAGTAGAAGCAGGGGCACACAGGCGGCGAGAGCAGCAATCAGATGCTGACCAATTGAACTGCCCTCTCTCACCTCACGCTCTGCGTCTTTCGCTCGTTGTCCGTCGAGAGATGCGATCAAGCCCGCTTCCATCATTTCGGCAACGATACGGGTCGCGTCGAAGAGCCCGATGCGCGAAAGATCAATTACGCGCTGCAGGCTCAAGCGACCATCCACGAGCTGATAAATCTTTTCGAACTGTGCCGTGTGTTCGCTGCTTTCGCGCCGCGTCTGCTGGCGGTAGGCCTCAATGTTGCCGGTGTGCTCGACAATCGCATCCAGTGGCGGCACGGATCCGCGAAAGGTTTGCCACTCGTCCACCATGCGCAGACCATCCATTAAGATCTGCTCGGCTCCGAGCAGCTTTTCGGGCGGGCGATTGTGGGCGATCGCCTGGGCCAAAAAGTGAAACGAACCGGTGCTCCAGCGCAGCACGTCGAAGATCGTGTCGTGAGTGAGAATACTCTCGATCGCCTCAAGAGCTTCTTCCGAAATCTGGCCGGCATCCGCCATCAGGGTTCGCAAGGGGCGACCGGAAGACTTGGCTTCGGCGTGCAGCGCGCTCAAGGCCGACGACGTCAAGTAGCCGCAGCGAATCAACCGCTGGCCGAGTACTGCGTTCTCGTTCTTGGCCGTCGGGGTTGCCCATACCACGGCACCGGCGTCGAAGGAAAGACTGACTTCGCGACCGCCGTTCGAGATTTTCAGCAAGCCCGTTTTACGCTGCTGCCCGATCAATTGAAACACCTCGGCAATGCCGAAGTCTTGAAGATTTCCTCGCAGTGCAACCGCCACGATTAGAGGTTCCTCCGAATGCTGAGCCCTGTGCCGACGATCACGAAGTAGATCACCATGGCGAAACCGCCCGCCGCGACAAACGCAAGGGAGCCGGCCGCACCGACTGCCAATGGATCGGGAACGACGCCGTTGTGCCAAAGCAAGAAGACTGCGGAAAAGGCCGCGGCCACCGTGCCGAGCAACGAGAGATCGGGCCTGCGAGCCAACAAACCGCCGACTCCGGGCAGGAGCACAGAGCAAGCGAGTGCGACTCGCCCGATTCGCGTGTCACGCGCCTGTAGTTCGTAGAGTCGCTTCATACGCAAGACCGGGTCCGTGGTCTCGGGGCGATGAAACAAGTGATAACAACCATTGCACGTCTCGCTGTTCCAGACCGTGCCATCGCAACGAGTGCAGATGCGCTGACCACAACGCGTGCACGCGCTGGCTTGTTCAAATCGCGAGCTGAGCATGCCACCCAGAAGCACAAGCAAACCGAACACACCAGCAACGTGCATCCAACTCTGCCCCAACCAGCCAGGCATGATGAAGTCGATGGCCAGGCGCGGGGTCGCCTGTTCCTGGGCTGCGGCCAGAAGTCGCGAGCGCAGGGAAAGCAGGGGAAACGCAAGGTCGGAGACAAAGCCCGCTTCGCCGCCACCAGACAGGTGCGCCACCATGTCTGCGTCGATTGCCTGCGCAGCGCGGAGCGTGGCCTCAAACTCTTCAATGCGGAACAAGCGCGCATTGACCTGGGATAGATTGAACATAATGCGGGCCGAGTCGACCAACGCAGCAGAGCGTTCGTAGAGATCAACCGCGCCTTCGTCGTCACCGGTCATGAAGCGAAGGTTTGCGTAGTTGGTCAACACATTCGCGTTTCGTGGATGGCTCTCCATCAAATCGGCGTAGCGCTCGAGTGCCTCGTCGAGATTGCCCAAGCGCCGTGCGCGAATCGCGAGAACGTGCATCGCGAGAAATTCGGTTTCACTAGCTCGTTCGAGTAACGCGATGTCGGCCTGTGACTCTTCGCCCTGTAAAACTGCGAGGGTCGCCGATGCGACGGGGTCTGAGTCGAGCGCAATGAGAGCGGTGCGTGCGGTGTGTGCGACCGGGTACATCCCCATCAAAAAGAAGACGACGGCCAAGGACAGCGCCATGCGATGGCGGGAGCTGCCGTAGACAAAACCAATGGCGAACAAGCCGACAACCAAGCCGATGATCCCCTCTCCCAAGGCGAGTGGGATAAGAACCAAGGCTCCGAGCAGCGCCGCGCGCGCAAATGTGGGCATCTGGCTGGTAATCATGTCGCCCAAATCATGGGAAGCGCGGCCATAGACACTGACCGCAACGCTGACGATAAAGACCAGCGGAGCCACCACCATCACGATCGCAATCATGACCAGAACAGATCCGACCAACCAAGCCAGCGCTTCGAAGTTGCGGAAGATGGCGACCACGCCTGCGCCGGCTTCACGGATTGCCCCTGTGCGATCCCTTTCGGACCACATTTCTCGCGCCAGAGCCATGTGGGCCAACGGCAAGTCGGGTGCCAAGCGAACGGCCAGCATGGCATTGCCGAGCGCGTTGTCGGGGTCACCCGGAGCAATCAAAGCCCGGGCAGCGGCGTCGAGATTGTCAATTCCCAGAGCCAATGCCGTCATTCGCGCGTTGGCCGCGCCAGAACTTACGCCGCCATTCGGATCTTGGAACCAGGCCTTTTCGATTTCGCTGCGGTAGGTTTTTGCGTCCGCAAATGTGAGATTGGCCGCCGAAATGGGCTCCGCGCCGACATCCCCCAGGGGTGGATCGCTGATTTCGGTTACGGCGATGGCATCCACTGCGGCTGCGCCGACGGGCGAATTTGCCCCGTTCGCCACGGTTGCGAGAACAAACAGCGCAAGCAGCCCTAACCCCAGCATGATCACAATTCGATTTGAACGCACAAATCCCCCGAGCCGGCGACGCGGCACGCTTCAAGCATCGGCGAATCGGCAACTGCGCTGAACAACCGACTACCAAACTAAGGGCATTTACTACGGAAGTTCCGGGTTCCGGGCATAGACAGACCACGATCTCCAGACTATGCTGCGCGTCCGCCAGATAAATGGAGACGGCTTTGGCCACGCACAAATCAGCAATCAAACGACATCGACAATCTCTCAAGCGACGGGATCGCAACCGCCACATTCGTGTTGGTATGGGCACCCTCGTTAAGCGCTTCCGCGCCGCGATCGACGCGAAGGACGCAGGGCTCGCAACCACGAGCTTTGCCGCCGCCGAGCGCTCGATCCGCAGGGCAGCAACCAAGGGCATCATCCCGAAGCAGCGCGCAAGCCGGCACATCAGCCGCCTCGCCAAGGCGTTGAACGGCGTCGCTTCGAGCTAGTTTACGTTTGATCGCGGTCCCCAGTCTCTAAACGCTCACACTAGCGTCTAAGGACTCCCGGCACCGAATCACGCATAACTAGGTATAGATAGTGGTCGTTGTAGTGGTCGTTGTACTTGTATAAGCAGCGACATATTGCCACTCACCGCCGACCGAATTCCATCACAGCTGTAACACCAAGGCGCACATCCAATGTGCGCCTTTTCGCTGTGGGCGGAGTTTCATTATGGCGCCCGCACCTTGTGCGTGAGCGCTGCCCCCATCGCTGCCCCCGTCTAGTCGATCAAGTGTGTCGATCCAATGTGTGGATCGAGGGATCCGCGCGCGAGGAGGCCTCAGCCCGACAAGCCGACCACAAGGCGCTCTAAGGCGAGATCCGGTGTCAGAGAGCCCTGCCCTTTTAATGCGGTGTCGGTGTCGTGGATCGCCTCAAGGCAGGTGAGTAAGCGGCCTGCGGTAAAGCGACGCGCCTGGCGTTGTAGCTTTTTTGTGACAAAGGGTGGGCCCGCGACGGAGCCTCCACTGCGCAGCCGCGAGAGCTTGCGAAAGTGCGACGCGAGGGATGCAAGCACCACCGGTGGTGGAGCGCCCTTGCCCGCCATGCGAGCCAGCAGCATCAACGCCAGCGCTCCGCGACCCTCACCGATTGCGTCCATCAAGTCCCACACCGAGTCTTCGGCGATGTGGCTGGTGGACACCGAGACGTGTTCCCGTAGCACGATCTCACCGGTGCCCGCGAGCAACGCGACCTTGGCGAGTTCTTGTCGCAGCATCAGCAGTTGCGGACCGATTCGTTCGGCCAACATCTCCGGTACGCCTGCTTCGTATTCGATCTCTTGGGCTTTGGCTTCGGCGACAATAAACGTCGCAACCGCTTTAGCGCCCTTCGGCGGGGCACAATCCACTACCGTCGCGGGCGCCTTAAAAGACTTCACCCAGGTCAAGCGCTTGTCGACCTTGGCGGCAGTGACGACCAGGATCGTTTCGGTTTGGTTGGACATTTCTTCGACAAGCTCGGCCAATGCCGTGCTCATCTTCTTCCCGGCAGCACCTCGGGCCGCTTCGGGCTCGACTAGGATCACCAAGCGATGAGGCGCCATGACCGGAAGCGCGCGAACCGAATCGCGCAGCTGGTCAGCGCTGGTCGTACGCCCGTCGAGGCGATCGAGATTGAAGTCGTCCGCTGTGCCGTCGAGCACCGTCTTGCGGATGGCCGCTAGGGCATCATCGCGCAGCAGCGGTTCTTCGCCGGCCAACAAATAGGCGGGGCGAAGGCTTCCTTTCGCGAGCTCTTTGGCGAGTGCTTTGTCCATAGACTAATCAGATCGAATCCGTCAACGAAGGCTGGCGAGTTGCAACCAACTCGGCGCCCATCAATTCGTCGCGCTCAACAACTCCCGATCAATTGAATCGTGCATTCGTCCCGCAATCAAGCCGGAAAGGTAGCGTAACGCTTCCTGGCGATTCTTTCGCAATACGGCCACATCTGCGCTGGCAAAGTAGATTTCGGTCGCCTCGAATCGCTCTCGGCCAAGAGACCGGCGCCCCCTCCCTGCCGCGTCGACAATAACCTCGACGCCAAGAGTTATCTCGTACTCCCGGGCGAGCACAACTCCTGTAAAACTGCGACTTTGGGTTTTCACCGGGAGAACCCGTCCACGCAACCGGTAGTCGGCGCTCTCGGGGTCGGAAATCAGTTCGAGGCCACCTCGGGAGAGGATTTCCCGGCGGAGCGCTTCCGTTGCGAGCAGCTCGACGCCAGGCTCGTGCGAGTCATTGGCCAGGGTGACGACAGCAATTTTGAGCCGTTCACCGCTCTCGTCCGCGTACTGAACGAACTTGTATCCACATCCAGACAAAAGGACGGCAAGAGCCGGTAACAGACCGGAAAGGATGGTTTTACGACCGAGCACGCCCGCACATATAGCACGACGAAGCGCTCCGCGGTCGGACTCCTGCGTGCCCCGTTCAGTTAACTGGTGATTTTAAGAAGACTCTTTGCCACAGAAAGCACTTTATTCGCCTGGATCGGCTTGGTCAGATACTCGTCGGCGCCCAGTGCCATTGCGCGGTCGCGATCTTCTCGCGCCCCCTCAGTTGTGATCACGCAGATTGGCATCTTTTGAAGCGCCTGATCGCCCCGGATCAGGCTGATCAATTTCAGTCCATCCATCACCGGCATGTTGATGTCAATCAACGCCAGATCGAAATGGTCACTCGTCACTTTGCGCAGGCCATCCATGCCGTCTTGCGCTTCGACGATTTCAATATTCTTCATTCGCTTAAGAGCGAAGACAAGTAACTGACGCATGGTGGGGCTGTCTTCAACAATCAATATCCGATAATTCGCCACGTGGAACCCCCTAGCAGAACGGAAACGAGGACGTTGTCCCCGGTACGGATCCGTTCCTTACTTCGTTAGCAGATCGATAAACCCTTGAATCGTGCTGAGTTTGCGCTTTGACTGTGAGTGGAGCTGGGACGCAAAAATCGCGGTGGCCGCATGGCCTGCCAGCAACGTAAACAACTCGTGGTCGAGCGGCGAAAACCCCGCCTTCTGCTGCAATAGACTGTAAATAACGATCGCACCAACCGGGCGCTCATCGACTTGCAAAGGAATACACACGACCGGCTCATCCGAACTCGCGGCCATGCCTTCCTTGGCGACAACTTCACCACTCTTGGCGGACTCCCCGACAAAGCCTTGGCCCGCTTCAATTCGCGGGAACTTGCTTAGCGGTCGTCCCTCGGAAGCGACGGGCTCGAGGAAGTTCGTCTTGTCGTCGTAGACATAGACGCAGAAGATCTCCGCGCCAACGAGGTTGATGACAATCTCGAGGATTACCTTCAGCACTTCACTTGCGTCGAGAGTCGAGTGCAACTGATAACTCGCCACGTATAGGTTGGCGAGGTTGTTGTTCTCTTCTTCAATCTCGAGGTAGCGCTCGGCGAACTGGTGGTTCTCACCTTCCACTTCCTGAAGCTGCTCGAGGATCGACTGGTTCTCGGTCTCAAGCGTCGTGATCCGATGCTTGAGCTCCTGCCGCAGACTCTCCCATTGCTCGGGGCTCTGCGCCGCGACGTGCTGTCGATCGTTCACCTCTTGTAACTGACTGCGCAAGCTCTCGTTCTCCAACAAGATCTGTCGCGTAAACTCAGCACCGCGCTTAAAGATCGAGAGTACGGCTTCACCGCGCGCGTAATCGGGTTCGTCTTCTTTCTCGTGGGTCACGCCGCCCCCCTTCCGTTTGCCTTCTTGACCCCACCAGTCGACATGACTGATTGAATTGCAGCGGGCACAGCATGCAATGGAAGCACTTCATCAACAGCACCGGACCGGATTGCCTGCTGAGGCATACCGAATATCACCGCCGTCTCTTCTGACTCCGCAATCACTCGGCCGCCTTTCTCTTTGATCGCCAATGCACCACTGCGACCGTCACTACCCATTCCCGTAAGCACGACGCCCAACAGATCTTGACCGTAATGCTCCGCCGCGGACTCAAATAACCGGTCAACAGAAGGAACGTACTTTTCGGACGAGCTGCTTTCGACGATGCGCGTCTTGATCTGCCCCCGGGTATTTTCGACTTCGAGGTTCAACCCACCAGGAGCAAGCAACACCATCCCCGGCATGGGCACCTCTCCGCCTTTCGCCTGCGAAACATCGAACGGTGTCAGTCGATTCAATCGATCCGCGAAGCTCTCAGTAAAACCCGCCGGCATATGCTGCGCGATCAAAAAGGCACAGGGCGGAGGTTCGGAAAATGCTCCGAGAGTTTGCATGATCGCGGCTGGTCCCCCCGTCGATGCGCCAATGACAACAACCGTCGACAAATGCTGACGTTCGGGAATCACTTCAATGAAATCTGTAACGACCGGCGGAGGCGCTGCAATGCGCTCTCGCACTTTCTCGATGCGAAGTTCGCGAATCGCATGGACCTTGCGAATCAACTCGGCCTGAATATTCTGTA
>JBLHOB010000028.1:0-12486 GCA_047619425.1 Myxococcota bacterium | reverse complement strand
GAGGTCGAGGCCGACACGGCAACACTCGGACAAGCGGCGGCAGTCGTGACGCTCTCGAGCATTGCGACCGGTATAGGCACTTCGGGACTGGGCTCGCCCTCGACCCTGGTCTTGGGCACGCTGGCGGCCTTGGTCGGTTGGTTTCTCTGGGCGGTATTGATCTACGTGATCGGCGTCAAGCTCTTGCCCGAGCCTCAGACCGAATCCGACATCGGCGAACTTTTGCGGACGATCGGCTTTGCGAGCTCGCCGGGAATCCTGCGTGTCTTTGGTGTGATCCCGGTGTTCGGGCCGTTGATCCTGGTTGCGGCCTCGCTCTGGATGCTCGCTGCGATGGTGGTCGCGGTTCGTCAAGCTCTCGACTACGAGGGCACCGTTCGTGCGGTTGGCGTGTGCCTGATCGGGTTCTTCTTTCAGGCCCTACTGATCGCTGCGTTCATCTAAAGCGAAGAGAGGTCAACTCGCGGGCGACGTCTCGAAGTGCTCGGCGTGGGCCAGAGCGACGCGAAACATCTCTATGCCTTCAAGAGGAAGTGTCGGTGCTGCTCTGAAGTGCCGATCATCGCGAGGGTGGCGTCACGCGGGAGTTCGGTGCTGGGCGGAAGGCTCGTGTTCGAAACCCCATCGCGCGACACGGCAATGACATTGAGGCCGTAGGTTGCGCCGATCCCGCTCTCGGCAAGTGTCTTGCCGGCCATACTCGCCGGTACCGGCTCGACGAAGAGTTCAGTTTCTTCGCCGATGATGACGAGTTCGCGGTTCACCACCAATGAAAGGATGCTCTTTGCAGCCAGGGCGACATGGCTGAGCGAAAAGTCGGCACCCGCTCGGTGGATGGCCGCGAGGTTGAACTCATCGGTGATGCGGCTCACGATGTGCGCGTCGGGGTTGAGCTTGCGGCAATACACGGTGAGGTAGATGTTCGTCGCGTCGTCGTTGGTTGTCAGCAGCACCGAAGGCGCGTCGGCAAGGCCCGCGCTCATGATCGTTTGCAGGTTTGCAGCGTCGCCAATGCAAACGCTCTCGGTGATTTGGCGAAGTGAATCCTCGAGAGCGGGGTTCACTTCTAGAATCGTTACGGGCGCGTCGCGATGCTTGAGCGCGGTTGCGGCAGCGCACCCAACGGTTCCACCGCCAATGACGAGTACGGGGTTATCGTTGGGGTGATAGATCATGAACATCGAGTCGAGGTCGTTGACCTGCTCTTCGGTGCCGACGAGGATCGGCACGCTGTGTTCGTTGAGCACCGTGTCGGGAGTCGCTGCGATGACCTCTCCGCCTTCCCAGACTGCGACGATGCTCAGGCCCGTGAGCTCGCGAAGGCGGGAGTCGCGAATGGTTTGCCCGGGCATCTTGGTGCCGTTGATCGGAAATTCCGCGATGACGAGGTCTTCAAAGTTGCCGATGCGATGGGACTTTCGCGTGCCGACGTTGACCCGGCTTGCGAGATGCTCGCCGAGCTGATGTTTAACGGGGATCACGTGGGTCGCACCGCTGAGTTGTAGGAGATCCACCGAGTCGAAACTTGACGCCAATGCGACTACGGGCACAGAGGGTGCGTGAGCCCTGACCGTGAGCGTGATGTTGGTGTTTGCAGCATCAGTCTTGTTTGCCACGACCATGCGTGCCCGGTCGGCCTTCATGCTGATGTACGTACTTTCGTGCGTGGGGGGCCCGGTTACGACCGAGATGCCTTCGCCGTGGAGCGTTGCAGCGCGGGTCGCATCCGCTTCGATCACGAAGTACTGGATCCCCAATTCGTCGAAGCGCAGGATCAACGCTTTGGCGACCTCGTCGTAGTCGCAGATGATGACGTGGTCTTTGGTGTCGGCTTTTACTTTGCGCGGCGCGCGCAAGCGGATCTGCGCTTCGAGCCAGGGTGCATAGAAGAAGCGAATAAACGTAAAGGGCAGCACGACCAGCAGCATCACGATGCCCGATACGAGGACGATAATCGTAAAGGCGCGCCCAAGATCACTGTGAAACGTGATGTCCCCAAAACCGAGGGTGCTCATCACGGTCAGGGTCCAGTAGAGCCCGGTGATCCACGAGTGCTCTTGGTCCTCGTAGACCATGATCATGTGGAACGCGACCGAGAAGGCGATGATGGTGAAGAATAGAAAAGCCAGATAGGAAGCCAAAGCCTTCAGGTTCTGCTTGGATTCGTTCTCGCTCAGGATGTAGGCCAGCTCAGAAGGTAAGAATTTCATCGCGGGTGGAATTGTATCCATTTGCTCGCGATACGCTGAGATGAATTCAACGAAACGAGACGCGAGGAGGAGGTTTCTCGTATCGGCGGCCGGCTTGGTCGCGAGCACGGTCGCCGCAATTCGATTTGGTGCTCGCAGAGCGCAACTTCTCGCTAGCCTAATAGAGCCCAGCGCCGCTCAACATGGCGCACGCCTAGGTACCAAAGCTCATTTTGTGTGAACCCATGCGAGGAGTTTGATGTCTCTTCCCACAAAGCCTCCGTCGAGCCACGAATCCGTCACCTATCAAACCGCCGAAGCCGATTACTTCGAAAAGCGGGGGCTGCGTCGCTTCGCGGGAGTGTGGTCCCTGTGGGCGCTTGGTGTTGGGGCCGTGATTTCGGGTGATTTTTTCGGTTGGAACTTTGGACTTTTGGCCGGTGGTTTCGGCGGGCTGCTGGTTGCGACCGGGATCGTGGCCGTGATGTATATCGGCATGTGCTTTTCGATCGCAGAGCTGAGCCCAGCCTTGCCCCATACCGGCGGCGCCTATTCATTTGGTCGCACGGCTTTCGGGCCGTGGGGCGGCTTCATTACCGGTGTCGCAGAGAGCATCGAGTACGTGCTGACCCCGGCCGTAATCGTCGTTGGAATCGGCGGGTACGTCGGCGCAATCGCGCAGTCGACCATCGGCCTTTCACTTCCCGAACCGGTTTGGTGGGCGATCTTCTACGCAATCTTCGTCGGGATCAACATCGCGGGTGTCGAGTTGACGTTTCGCGTGACGGTGGCGGTTACCTTCGTTGCACTTGGCGTGCTGGTTGTTTTCTGGGTGGGGGCTTTTCCGCTATTCGATTGGAAGTACGCCCTCGATATTGTGCCCGAGCCAGGCGGAAGTGTCTGGTTTCCGCGCGGGTTCTCCGGCGTGATGGCTTCGCTGCCCTTTGCGATTTGGTTCTACCTAGCCATCGAACAACTTCCGCTTGCTGCTGAAGAAAGTCACGACCCTAAGCGCGACATGCCGCGAGGCTTGATTTGGGGGATCGCGACGTTGATCATTGCATCGATCCTCACGCTGTTCCTCAATGCGGGCATTCCACCTGGAGCAGCGGCGGTGGGCGAGTCGGCCGAACCCTTGATCCTGGCCTTTCGCGCGATCTTCGGAGAAGGCGCCGCGGCGAGTCTGTTGTCGCTTGCGGCCGTGGCGGGGCTCGTTGCGAGCTTTCATGCGATTATCTACGCCTACGGGCGCAACATCTACTCACTGTCCCGAGCGGGCTACTTCCCGCGCTGGATGAGTATCACGCACCCAACGCGCAGAACGCCCCACGTGGCTCTGATCGTAGGCGCCATTGCGGGCTACGGCGCAGCACTGGTCATTCAGTACGGGAGTGCCTTGTTTGGCGACGTGCCGGTCGGTGGCGTGTTGCTCAACATGGCGGTGTTTGGCGCAGTAATCGCGTACGTGATGCAGATGGCGGCCTACTGGCGGATCAAAGACATGAAGAATCTTGCACGGCCCTACGTGAGCCCGCTCGGCAAAGCGGGAGCACTCGTTGCTGGCACGATTGCAGCGGTCACACTCTTCTTTCTCTTTATCAATCCAGAGTATCGGCCGGGTGTTTATGGTGTGGCGATCTGGTTCGCACTTTCACTCGCCTACTTTGGCTTTTACGCACGACATCAAATCATTCTTTCTCCCGAAGAAGAATTCGCCTTGGAGGCAAACTCGTGAGCGGTGGCCTGGCTGGGAAAATTGCGGTCGTTACTGGAGCAAGTCGCGGCATTGGTCGTGGCACTGCGATTGCGTTGGGGGAAGAGGGCGCGACGGTTTACGTAACCGGGCGCACGTCGGGCGACGGCGATTTGACGATCGAAAGAACGGTCGATCTGCTAGAAGAGGCAGGCGGGCGAGGCGTGCCGGTGAAGATGGACCACGGCAACGACGACGAAATTGCCGCGCTCTTTGCGCAGGTGAAAGGCGAAGCGGGACACATCGATCTGCTGGTCAACAACGTTTACAAGATCCCAAACCCTCCCGCGTGGGGTGGAGGCTTCTGGGATCATCCGATCGAGATTTGGGACGATCAGGTGGGGATTGGCCTGCGCGCGCATTACGTGGCGTCGTGGCACGCAGCACCCTTGTTGTTTGCATCGCAGGGTGGGGCGCTGATCGTCAACGTCTCGTCTCCCGGCGGCGAGTCGTACCATTTTTCGTCGTCGTACGGCGCGGGCAAGGCGGGACTTGATCGATTGACGGCCGACATGGCAGTCGAACTCGAGCCGAAGGGCGTCGCCGCGATCTCGTTGTATCCGGGCGCGGTCGCGACTGAGTTTATTGTCGAGGCATCCGGTGGCACGGCTCCGCCGACACTGCAGTCGCCTTTGTTTGTAGGCCGCTCCGTTGCGGCCCTGGCAACGAGTGGCGACGTAATGAAGCGCACCGGGCAGGTGCAGTGGGTCGAAGATCTGGCCGGAGAGTTTGGCTTCGTAGACGAACACGGGAAGACGCCTCCGGGCTATGCTCAGCGAGCACGTCGCTAACGGGCACGTGCGACTGTGAGGCGAAGGCAACTGAACATTTGATGCGCATAGGAGACGAGTAGCGATGGCGGGACGATTCGAAGGCAAGACGGTGATCATCACAGGCGCAGCGGGCGGTATTGGGTTGGCCGCAGTGACCCGGTTCGCAAGCGAAGGGGCAAACATCGTCTCCGTCGACTTGAAGCAAAGTCCGCTTGACGATGCCCTGGCAGCAGCGAAGGCCGCGGGTGGCGAGTCGATCGCAGTCGATGCCGACGTCTCCAATGAGTCCGATGTGCAGCGCTATGTCGCCGAGGCGGTGTCGCGCTTCGGCGGAGTCGATGTCCTGTTCAACAACGCTGGGATCGAAGGTGCCGTGATCGCGCTTGAAGAATACCCGTTGGATATATTTCAGAAGGTTCTCGCCGTTAACGTCAACGGAGTCTTTCTCGGGATGAAGCACACGGTGCCGGCGCTTCGCGCTCGGGGCGGCGGCGCGATTGTGAATACAGCATCCGTTGCGGGCATGACGGGTAACGCGTCTCTGTCCGCTTATGTTGCGAGCAAGCACGCAGTCGTTGGTCTCACGCGATCGGGTGCGCAAGCCTATGCCGCGGAAGGGATTCGGGTCAATGCCGTTTGCCCCTCTCCGATCGACACGCGAATGATGCGCGCCCTTGAAGAAGGGCTCAATGCGGACGATCCCGCGGCGATTAAAGAACAGATGGAAAGTATTATTCCGGCGGGTCGCTATGGCACGCCCGAAGAGGTGGCTTCCTTTGTCGCCTACCTGTCGAGCGACGAAGCCAAGTTCATCAACGGTGGGATCTTCCCGATCGACGGCGGTATGACGTCGGCATGATTTCGGCGTGGTGTGGTGCATAAACGTCGTGCCGTCGTGCAGGGGCGGTAGCAGTACGGCGATTCATGCGGATACGAATTACGCGAAATCGCAGCCGGCAAGGGGTTAGTCCCTTTGTGAGCGATCGACGCGCAGACCGGGGCGCTCGTCGTCAAACACAAGCTCCCATTCCGGGACTCGGAGCGCCGCGAGGCAGCCGTTGAATCGAACGCCCGAGGCTGAAGGGCCGGCGGTCTTGCGCTCGGCGAAGCGCGTTCCCACCGAGTAGTCGATACACATGACGCTGCGCTCGGCGCCGAGTGCACTTTCGGGTGGGGTGTCGCCAAAGACGTCGGCGTTTGCTTTTTCTTCAAGGCGAGCTTGCCCCGGCGAGTAGCGGCGCCAATAGTGCCCCACGACGACCGGCGGCCCAGAGTAGTCATGCCACCACGGCACGCGTTCGACCATTCGCCATTTTCCCGAGGCGTAAAAACTGTCCTGCGCGGCGCGTTCAATGCCCGACGTAGCAACCTTGATCGCATTGCCGATTTGGTTGAGCTCGTCGTAGCGTGCGAGTTCGGGAATCAAGTTGAGTTTCTGTTCTTTGTTTCGAATCGCGCCGGGGGTCCACTCTTTCGAATTCCAGATCGCCTTGAGTACATTGCCCAACTCTTCGAGCTCGGGTTTGAGGGCCGCAGCTTCTTTGTTGAAGGCGTCGATGACGCTGTCTGCCGAGCGAAGCTTTTCGATTGAGGGCTCGCTCCAGCACGCGTGCACTACGCGCAAGTCCTCGCGCTCAAGGGCCCCCGGCAAGCTGCGAAGAAATGGCAGGAAGCTGCGCTCTTTTTCGTAGGGGTCGACTTGGACGTAGCTGTACTCGTCCTCGTCGTGCCCGTACCACCAACCCTCACCCGAGCGCTTCTTACCGGGCTCGTTGCGAACCGCGTTGAGCTCGTGATTGCCCGCAATGCATTGGGCATTGCCCGCTTCGACCAAGCGCATGACAGCACGCAAAACACCTGGGCTGTCGGGGCCTCGGTCGACGAGATCACCCAGGAAGACCAGCTTGCGTTTCTCGGGATGCCGGCCGAGGTCGTCGTAGCCGAGCTTCTTCAGGAGTGAGGTGAGCGCGGTCAACTCGCCGTGGATGTCACCGACAATGTCCAGAGCTGTCTCTGGCAGTTCGCGAATGCAGCTCGTACTCACTAGTGGTGCTCCGTGCCTGACGTAGGTTTGTCAGGCACTGCACGGTATGCGGGCTTGCGGTCGTTGGCCAGCGGGTTGGCGTAAAACTTTCACTGCCCCTCTGGTGCGGCCCGCCGAGACGCCGCGCGAGGGCTAGCGCCGGGCCAGTTGGCTGCGCTGCACCGTGAGGCTCACTTGATTGAGTCCAACCGTGAAGTCGTCTTGGTCAGACCCAACGGAGCGCAGGCCGTAACGTGTGCGGTTCTTGCCGAGTTCGCGAATGCTCTGAACACAAGCGGTGCCGGCGACTTCGGTTTTTTCGCAGCGAACGACGACGGACAGTTGCTGTCCGATCTGATACGTGGACGGCGCGATAAAGGCAAAGCCGGTGCCGCTGACATCTTGCAGGCTGAAGACTTCGCGATCATCGACTCTGACATCGGCGTCCGCGGAGATCGCGGTAACGCGATAAACCTGTCGGCTTTCCGCCGAAACCGGATCGCCGGTGGTTACGATGGTTGCGATGTTTCCCTCAATCGCAGTGACGCGTGCCGGCTGCTGCATGAACTCGCCCTTGATGTGGCGGAAAAGGATGATGTCGAGGTCGTTTGAGATCTCGAGGTCTGGGTCGGTGATGGCGACCTGTGAGGCGTCGCTGTCTGTCGTCGCGATGACGACGGCGGGGTGCAGGATGCGATCAGTACCCGAGTCTGGGAGTCGTAGGTAGATATCGGAGCCGGTTTTGAGCATCGAGTCTTTCCTCGTTTTTTGATGTCACTGATTCGTCAGTTTCAATTGCTGTATCCCAAGATTTATCGGCAGTAACTTGAAGAAGCTGCCGGTGTTTTTTGCCTAGTTACACTTCGGTTGCGTATGAGATCCCTGCGAAGTGGTGGAATCTGCTGAAACCTCCTCCGCGAAAGCACCTAGAACGCGACTGGTCGGTCGTCCGCTCCGGGGTACTGTTTGCGGTATGTCAGACAATGCCTTGCTCCTGATTGAACGCGCGCGGGCCCTTGCCCCGCTTTTGGCTGAGCACGCTGAAGAGGCAGAGCGCTTGCGCCGGCCGCACGACAAAGTGATCGCGGCCTTGAAAGAAGCCGAAATCTTCAAGTTGATGGTTCCGCGCTCCCACGGCGGATTTGAACTCGACCTGGATACCTTTCTCGAAGTGGGGCTCGCACTTGCCGAAGGCGACGCTTCGATGGCGTGGGTGACAACCTTCTACATCGAGCACTGCTGGATGTTTTGTCACTTCCCATTGGAGTTTCAAGAAGAGTTGTTCGCAGGGCGTGGCTACGCGCTTGCTCCGGCCTCGATCGCAATCGGCGGTAAGGCGGTGATGGTCGAGGGTGGTTTTCGTCTCACCGGACGCTGGCCTTGGAGCACTGGGATCATGCACGCCGATTGGGTGATGGTCAGCGCCCAGGTCGACAACCCCGACAACGAATTCGACATCCGTATGATGGTTCTGCGTCCGTCCGAAGTGACGGTTGACGACGTTTGGTTTGTCGACGGCATGCAGGGCACGGGCAGCAATGATGTCGTGATCGATAGTGTCATCGTGCCCGAGGCACATACGACGTCCATGCTCGACATGGTTTCGGGGAAGGGGCGTGCTTCAGAAATTCATGAAGGGCCGCTCTTTCATACGCCGATGATCCCGATCCTTTCGCTGGCTGCTTCAATACCCTCGGTTGGTCAGGCAAAAGTCGCCGTCAAGCGTTTTCGCGATCGCATGATCGAGCGCACCCTCTACGCGACAACAACCAAACAATCGGACAAGCCCGCGGCGCAAATGCGCTTGGCACGGGCAGAGCTAGAAGTGCGCCAGGCGGAGTTACTGTTGCGACAAACCGTCGCCGAAGTGATGGAGTTGCGCGAGAACGCGACGACGATCGATCGCACGCGTTGGGCAGCATCGTTTGCCTACGTGGTCGACCAGAGCAAGCGCGTCTTGCAGAGCATCGCAGAAGCGAGCGGCGCTCATGCCCACTTTCAATCCCATCCATTGCAGCGAGCCGTGCGCGACGTCAATACGATGGCGTGCCACGTGGTTTTCGACCTCGACTCGCGTCTTGAGAATCATGGCCGCGCGATGGTGGGGCTCGATACGGCGGGGATGTTCTAATCGCACGACGCGTCGGGCTCGCGACTAGAACTTCGGGAAGGGGCCCTTCGCATCTTTCGGCATGATGCCTTCCATCAAAGGGATCGCGTCGTCGAGGGTCACGATGTAGACCACGCGATCTTCGACTGCGCCTTCTGCGTGCCAAGCACCCTTTGGGATGACCATCCGGTCGCCGGGGCCGACGGGGTTCCGCTTGCCGTCCTCGTCGAGTAGGTAGGTCTCCCCTTCCATCACATACCCGATGATGTCGTGGTCGTGACGGTGAATGGGCAGCTCGGGAGACTTGTTCGAGATGAAGGTCGTGGGCCAATAACCGCTATCGCGAATGTCGTCCATTACCTGGGCTTTGTTCTCGAAGTAGCCCTTGTCGATGGTCATCTTTGCCATGGTGCGATTCTCCCTTTGTCGCTTTTGAGAGTAACACGAACGTGTCGCAGGAAAGCTGCGTTCACGCAACGCGAGCCCCTGATGCGGGCTATCGTTTGCGTCCGCAATCGAGTCGAACAACGGCTCTTGAAGGAGTAAGTAGATGCGCACCCGCGCCTTTTCGCTCGTTGTATTGTCCTATATCGCAGCGCTCGCTGTCGCGGCGGTCGTGGTGCTAATGTTGTCCGCTGAGACGCCGATCGTACGCGCCTTGTGGGCCGACGTCGCTGCTACCTGTGTTGTCTTTGGGTTCAGCCGTGCGTACAACAACTCGAGTTTTTACGACGCCTATTGGAGTGTCGCACCCGTACCCATCGCGATCTACTGGATGCTCGTGCCCGAAGCCTCGAGCGCAGACCCGTTGCGGCAGCTGGTCGTGGTGACGTTGGTCTCCGTTTGGGCGGTTCGTTTGACGTTCAACTGGGGAAGAGGTTGGTCGGGGCTCGACCACGAAGATTGGCGCTATGTCGACCAACGCGAGAATACAGGCTCGCTCTATTGGGGCGTGAGCTTGGTTGGGCTGCACATGATGCCTACGCTGCTGGTGTTTGGAGGTTGCTTGGCACTTTGGCCCGCGTTGGCAACTGGCACGCAACCCTTCGGTGCGATCGACATCCTCGCCGCGGGCATTACCGGCTGCGCAATTTTGTTGGAGTCCACAGCCGACAAACAACTGCGACGTTTTCGCCTTTCACAGCCAGCACCCGAAGAGATCTTGCAAACCGGTGTCTGGGCTTACTGCCGTCATCCCAACTATTTGGGTGAGATCGGGTTCTGGTGGGGGCTGTACTTCTTCGCGCTCGCCGCCGACCCACAGGCGTGGTGGACGGGGGGCGGTGCGCTCGCGATTACGCTGCTCTTTCGTTTCGTGAGCCTCAAGCTTATCGACGACCGCATGCTTGCGCGACGTCCCGACTACAAGGCGCGCATGGACACAGTGCCGGCCTTGCTACCGGGGCTGCGAAGGGGCTGAGGGGATGACAGAAGAACGCAAGCAATTTGAACTCGGCGACGTCAAAGACTCCGCCGACCCGTACAGCCTCTACCGCATGGCCCGCGAAGGCGGGGTCGTACAGCGCTCCGGTGGTACTTGGCTGGTGCTGGGACATGCTGAAGGCAGCGCGATCATGCGCAACTCTTCGGCTCGCTCTGGTTTCATCGGAGAGGGCTACAAGTTGAGGCTTCCACCCGGCGCAGCGCGAGAAGAGATGTCGCACCGGATTAACTTCATTGACCCGCCGCGTCACGGTCAAGTGCGCAGGCTGATATCGAAAGCCTTTACGCCGCGCCGCACCAGCCAGCTGAGCCCCTTCGTGGAAGGGCTCGCGCGAACCTTCCTCGAGCGTATCGACGAGAACGAGCCCGTCGATCTACTGCACGCCTACGCGCACGAAGTGCCATCGCTCGTGATTTCAGAACTGCTCGGCGTGCCGGTTGAACATCGCGATCGTTTAACGGTGCTGTCGGATCGTGTCTCTCGCTTGCTGGGCACAGGCAATACCAGCAGCGAACTCACCGACGCAATCGAGGGCGCAGAAGAAATGCACGCGACCTTGCGCGAGGTTCTCGAAGCTCGCCGCAACGAACCGAAAGACGACTTGTTGAGTGCGTTGCTCGCGGCGGAAGAGGGTGACGACCGCCTCACGGAGAGCGAGCTGTTGTCGCTCGCTGCAACGCTCTACTCGGCCGGGCACCGCACGACACGCGATTTGTTTTCAAACGGCATGACTGCGTTGTTGCCCGAGCGGCAGATGCTCGACGACGTGCGCAGTGGCGCCTTGCCCACTCCAGCAGTGATCGAAGAGTTCTTGCGTTTCGAAACCCCGACCCACATGGTCGCACGCATGCTCGAAGAGCCGCTTGAACTCGACAATGTGACCATCGGCGCCGGGGAGCCGATTGCGATCGTGCTGGCCGCCGCCAACCGTGACCCCGCCGCATATGACGATGCAGAAAGCTTCGCTCCCCAGCGCTGGCTTCAAAAGCCCGAGCCTCCGGCGCCGCTGTCCTTTGCACTCGGCGCTCACTTCTGTCTCGGGGCAAGTCTCGCGAGACTCGAAGCGGCGACGATGCTCGAAGTGTTGGTCAAAACGTTCCCCGAGGTCCGCCTCGCAGACGAACCACTTGCGTGGCATCACACCGGGGTCTTCCGCGGGGTAGATCGCTTGATGGTCGTGCCGGGTAAGCGCGCGAGTTAGTGGCGTGCTGGCCCCGGGCTGAGGAGGGCGCAGTCGTGCGAGCCGCGCTCCGAGGCCATACCATCGTGTGTCCGTTGCACTGGCTGTGACTGCTCGACCTTGCGGAGGGCAACACGATTCTCGGGCGCGATTAGGTTTCTGTTCGCCTTTGTAGCCGGGCGTCGCGGCCCGCTACTCTTTAAATACTCGCATCGGGATAGGAGCTCAGCACATGACCACCGCAATGGATGGAACACACTTTGGCGTCACGCTGCCTCAGATCAAACGCACCTGGCAGGAAGCGCGCGACACCGCACTCGAAATTGACCGCCTGAAATTCGATTCGGTTTGGGTGTGCGACCACATGTACGGCGTACCCAACCCCGCCCTCCCCATTTTCGAAGGCTGGAGCCAACTCGCCGCCATCGCGGCCATCACCGAACACGTTCAGCTGGGGACCTTGGTCACACCCCCGTACTTTCGCAACGTGGGCGTACTCGCCAAGCAAGTCGCGACGATCGACCACGTCTCGAGCGGGCGCACCATCATGGGCCTCGGTGCGGGATGGTTTCCGCCGGAGTTTGAAGCCTATGGCAACCCGTTCCCGAAGTTGGGTGCCCGCATGCGCGGCCTCGAGGAAACCGCCCAGGCGCTTCGCTCCCTATGGACCGAACCCGCAACGACTCTCGACGGCACCCACGTCCATTTGAAAGACGCCGTCTGCGAACCCAAACCCATTCGCACCCCACCGATCCTAATCGGCGGCACCGGCGAAAAAGTCTTGATGGGCATCGTCGCCCGACACGCCGACATCTGGAACAACATGGCGATCACCCAAAGCGAACTCGGCGCCAAGGTCGAAGTCTTGCGCCGCCGCTGCGGCGAAGAGAAGCGCGACTTCGACACCCTCGCCGTAAGCCAACAGACTGTCGTCATCATCGAAGAAACCGAAGAAGCCGCCAAAACATCGCTCGCCAAAGCGAGCAAGGTCTACGGCGGGCACATGGGCGCAGG
>JBLHOB010000027.1:0-12557 GCA_047619425.1 Myxococcota bacterium | reverse complement strand
ACTCTCGTTTCTTGCGCTACCTCGGGCAACCGGGCGCGCTTCACATTGCCGTCTTTCTGGCGGTGTGCGCGGGCTACACGCTGTTCTTCTGGCAGCTCAGCCTGCAGCGTAATTTCTCCCAAGAGTTCGATTTGCTCGCCGTTTCGCTGATGAGCTCGTTCGGGCTGATTCACTACTACTTTGACTCGTTTATCTGGAAAGTTCGCAAAATCGAGACCCAGAAGAACTTGTAGGCTCGACGACCCATCTACGCCTCACACGCCCCACGGACGGTCCAATGGCGCGGAAATCCCAATTCGGGACTACTTCGCACTGAATCGTGGACGCGGCCGCGCGGTTGATTGCTATTTCTACCCAAAATCCCTGAAAAATCAGGTTCTTACTGCAAGCGCCGGCAAAACGGAGGCGCTAGAATGCGCCGCGCAAATTCACACGTTCCACGCCGCCCCTGCGGTGCTTGAAGACGCCAAATCGAGGAAGACGAAGCGGGATCGTCCCGTATCGTTCACGCCTCGCGGGTCTTTGGGTTGGGGGTTCAGCGGTAGGTGGGGCGGAGGCACAACCGCAAAGGAGAACAAGATGAGCGAAACGACGGTCGATCCGACCGCCGCTGCAACCGACGCGTCTGCAGCACCCGCAACCGATATGGCCGAAGCAATGCAGGCCACCGAAATTACCATCCAGTCCCTACTCGAAGCCGGCGTCCACTTTGGTCACCAGACCCATCGTTGGAACCCGCAGATGAAGCGCTTCATCTTCGGCGAACGCAACGGCACCCACATCATCGATCTCGATCAGACGCTCCCGCTTTTCAAGAAGGCTCTCGCGCGCGTGCGCGAAGTCACTGCTGAAGGCAAGGGCGTGTTGTTCGTCGGTACCAAGCGCCAAGCAGCTCCGTTTATCATGTCTGCGGCACAGCGTGCCAAGCAGCCCTACGTCAACTCCCGTTGGCTCGGCGGCATGATGACCAACTGGAAGACGGTCAAGAAGTCGATCGACCAGTACAAGTCGATGCTCGAAATTCAGGCCGACGAAGAGAAGCGCGAGGGCCTCTCGAAGAAAGAACTCGCACGCATGAGTCGCGCGTGTGACAAGTACGAAAAATCCTTGGCCGGTATGCGCGAGATGAACAAGCTGCCCGGAGCGGTCTTCATCGTCGACGTCGGCAAGGAGTCGATTGCGGTTACTGAGGCCAAGCGTCTCGGCATCAGCGTAATCGGCGTTGTGGACAGTAACTGCAGCCCGCGAGACATCGACTTCCCGATCCCGGGCAACGACGATGCGATTCGCTCGGTTGAGCTCTACTGCAACGCATTCGCGGACGCGTGCCTCGAAGGTGCGGCTTCGCACCGAGAGAAGCTCGCCTCACAGCCGAAGCCCGAAGGCGACAAGGGCGGTGCATCCGCTACTGGCCGCCGCGTTGTCGAGATCAAGCAAGCCCCCCGCCGCGGACGCGGTGGTAAGGACGGTAGCGGCGGCTCAGGTCGCACGCAGAGTTCGGGTGGCTGGACCGACAAGAAGGACGGCGAGGGCAAGCCCACCGAAGATGCCGCAGCTGCAGAGCCCGCGAAGGCCGAAGCGGCTGACGCACCCGCTGCGGAAGCACCGGTTGTAGCAGCACCCAAGACGGAAGCACCGGCTGCAGAAGCACCCAAGACGGAAGCACCGAAAGAGTCCTAAATCCAACGCGCCACGGGGCCGCTGCACGCGGCCCCGTGGCGGGATTGGCCCATTCGGGCCCAAGGCACTCCAAGCGAGATATTTAAAACACAACGATCGCAGTGCGATCGAATACAGAACCGAACGCAAAGTTGAGTCACAGGTTCGAATTAAAGGAAGATCCCATGGCGAGTATTTCAGCCGCAGATGTAAAGGCGCTTCGCGAGTCGACGGGCGCGGGCATGATGGACTGCAAGAAGGTCCTTAGCGAGGCAGACGGCGATCCGGCAAAGGCTCTCGAGCTGCTGCGCGAGCGCGGGCTTTCGAAGGCCGGCAAGCGGGCAGGGCGCGAGACCAGCGAAGGCGCTATCGCCATCGCCATTTCGGGCAAGACTGCCGCAATGATCGAACTCGGTTGCGAGACGGACTTCGTCGCCAAGACGGACGATTTTCAGGCTCTGGCGCAGAATATTGCAGAGGCCATCGCAGCGGACAGCAGCGTTGAGACTACAGAGCAGGCTCTTGAGATTTCGATGGGCGACGAGAAGATCGGCGCCTGCATCACCACCGCAGCAGCGACGATGGGCGAGAACATCGGCTTGAAGCGTCTTTCGAAGACCATCTCCGAGAGCGTTGTTGGCTCGTACATCCACGGCGGCGGCAGGCTCGGCGTTGTGGTGGCACTCGCTGGCGCCGAAGGCGACTTCGGCGGCGTTGCCCGGGACATCGCCATGCACGTGGCAGCTGTTGATCCGACTCCGATCGCGATCGATCGCACCGGCGTTGCGAGTGACTTGGTTGAGAGCGAGAAGAATATCCTGCGCAACCAGGCACTGCAGAGCGGCAAGCCCGAGAACATCGTTGAGAAGATCGTCGAGGGTCGCATCAATAAGTTCTACGCCGAGAACTGCTTGCTCGAGCAGCCCTTCGTGAAGGACCCCGACATTTCGGTCACCAAGATGGTCGCCGCGGTGAATGGCGATCTCACGGTGTCTTCCTTCACTCGTTTCAAGCTCGGAGAGGCAAACCAATAGTGGCCGCTGCTGCCTACCGCCGCGTATTGCTCAAACTATCTGGCGAGGGACTTGCCGGAGAGGACGGCTTCGGGATCAACCCGGCCGTGATCGGTGGGTTGGCCAAGCAGATCCGCGAAATCCACGAGATGGGCGTCGAAGTCAGCATTGTGATTGGGGGCGGCAACATCATCCGCGGCATGACGGCAGCGAAAGAGGGCATGGATCGGGCAAACGCCGACTACATGGGCATGCTCGCGACGCTGATAAACGCAATGGCACTGCAAGACGCACTTGAAAAAGTCGACGTGCAGACCCGCGTGCTTTCCGCCATCGACGTTGCCCAAGTTGCCGAGCACTACATTCGACGTCGCGCCGTACGTCATCTTGAGAAGAAGCGCATCGTGATCTTCGGCGGCGGTACGGGCAACCCGTACGTCAGCACCGACACCGCTGCGGCGCTACGCGCTGCGGAGATCCACGCCGAAGTTATCTTGAAGGCCACCCAGGTCGATGGCGTTTACGATTCGGATCCAAACACCAACCCCGACGCCAAGCGCTACGACAAGATCACCTTCGGCCAGGCGATTCGCGACGGGCTGCAGTTCATGGATCAGACGGCAATCGCCTTGTGCAACGAGAACTCGGTGCCGATCGTCGTGTTCGATATGGATGTTGCGGGGAACCTTCGGAAGGTTGTCGAAGGGGAGACCGTCGGCACGCTCGTCACTAAGGATTAGACACCCACTGCCAAACGCCCCCTCGTGTTTGGGGGTGGCTCGGTTCGACGGATGATTGCACGACGCACCAGCCCAGCGTAAGTCGCGGAGGATAGAATGGCCGACGAAGAGCTAGAGATCGTCTACGAAGAAGCCAAAGACGCGATGGAGCGATCGATCGCCAGCTACCGCAAAGAGCTGCTCCGTATTCGCACCGGGCGGGCCAGCACTTCGCTGCTGGACGGCATCATGGTCGACTACTACGGCACTGCGACGGCGCTCAATCAACTCGCCAACTTGAGCGCGCCCGATCCGCGCATGTTGGTGGTGACCGCCTTCGACAAGGGGTCGCTCAACGACATCGAGAAGGCGATCCAGGCTTCGGAGTTGGGGCTCAACCCTGCCAACGACGGCAAGGTGATCCGCATCTCGATTCCGCCTTTGACGGAAGAGCGCCGCAAAGATTTGGTGAAACAGGTGAAGAAGAGCGCCGAGGAGCACAAGATCGGCGTGCGCGAGGCTCGGCGCGATGCGATCGCGATGTTGAAAGATCTCGAAACCGATGGATCTCTTCCCAAGGACGACCGCCACCGAGCCGATAAGCACGTGCAGGATCTGACCAACGAGTTCACTGGCAAGATCGATGCGATCACCGTCCAGAAGGAACAAGAGGTCCTGGAGGTCTAGCGCCGATGAGCGAATCGAGGATCAACCCCGATCGACTTCCGCGTCACGTCGCCATCATTATGGATGGCAACGGACGCTGGGCGCAGAGCCGTGGGCTCGAACGCAATCGCGGGCACCGCGAAGGCATCGAGAGCGTGCGCGCCATTGTGCGCGAAGCGGGCAATCTCGATCTCGACTTCCTCACTCTTTACGCGTTCTCCATGGAAAACTGGAACCGGCCCAAGCTCGAAGTCGGCGCGCTGATGGCTTTGCTCGAGGAGTATCTCGACGTAGAGCTTCCCGAGATCATGGAAAAAGAGATTCGCATTCGCGTGGTCGGCCGGATCGACCGATTGCCTTGGACGACGCGCCGCGCAGTGAAGTTTGCCGTCGATAAAACGGCCAAAAATCGCGGCTTGACGATCGTCTTTGCGCTCTCCTATGGCGCGCGTCAGGAGATCGTCGACGCAGCCAAGGCGTTGATGCGTGACGCGGAAGCTGGCAAGCTCGACCCCGAGCGCTTGGACGAGAAAACGTTCTCGGCTTATCTCTACGCCCCGGATCTTCCCGACCCCGATCTTCTGATTCGCACGGGCGGGGACTCGCGGGTGTCGAATTTCTTGCTTTGGCAGATCGCCTATTCGGAGATTTACACCACGGATCTCATGTGGCCCGAGTTTCGCGAGGCGAATTTTATTGACGCGATCGTCGAGTACCAAAGTCGCGAGCGCCGGTTTGGGCTCACGAGTGCTCAGGTGTCGACGGACGGCGGGACGGAGACCGCGTGAAGCGGCTTTCAATTCTCGGAAGCACCGGTAGCGTCGGCACGCAGACCCTCGCTGTCGTCGAACAACACCCCGACGCGTTTTCCGTCGAGGCGCTCGCAGCGGGCACGAACGTCGAGTTGCTCGCGGAGCAAGTGAAGCGCTTTCGTCCCGAGTGCGTTTCGGTAGGCAGCCAGGCCGGCGCCGACGAACTGCGCAAACGTCTCGGGGATGCCGACTGCCTTGGCCTCGACATTCACGTGGGCGATGCGGGCCTCGAGGCTGTGGCAACCCACGCACCGTGTGACCTCGTTGTCGCCGCATTGGTCGGAGCCGTAGGCCTGCGGCCAACCCTCGCGGCGATTCGCGCGGGGCGCAACGTCGCGCTGGCCAACAAAGAAGTCATGGTGATGGCGGGTGCTCTCGTGCTCCGCGAAGTCAAAGCGCACGGTGTTGTCTTGTTGCCGGTGGATAGCGAGCACAATGCCATTTTCCAGGCGCTGTCGGGACAACGCGACCAAGACGTATCGCGCATCATTCTTACTTGCTCGGGTGGCCCGTTTCGCGGCTGGAGTGCCGAAGGCATTGCCGGCGCTTCCGTCGAACAGGCGCTCAACCATCCCAAGTGGGACATGGGCGACAAAATTTCGATCGACTCTGCGAGCTTGATGAATAAGGGGCTCGAAGTCATCGAAGCCCGTTGGCTGTTTGACGTCGAGCCCGAGCAGATCGACGTGGTTGTACATCCTCAATCGATCGTTCACTCGCTGGTTGAGTTCTGTGACACTTCGGTGATCGCACAGTTGGGACTCCCCGACATGCGGGTGCCAATCGCAGTCGCCATGGCGCACCCCGAGCGGGTCGCCCTCGACTTGCCGTCGTTAAATTTGGCCGAGGTAGGAACCCTCGACTTCGAAGAGCCCGACCGCCAGAAGTTCCCTTGCCTCGACCTCGCCTATCGCGCGCTGTCGGGCAGCGAGGAGGCACCTGCGGTGCTCAACGCGGCAAACGAAGTCAGCGTCGCCGCATTTCTCGCGGGTGGTATTCCTTTCGGTGCGATAGCCGATACCAATGCACGGGTGCTCGACACCCATCTTGAAGCGCGAAGCGGCGTAGCAGTTGGCGACATCGCCGACATTCTCGCAGCAGATGCCTGGGCCCGAGAAGAGGCCGAGCGCGTAATAAACAAACTCGATCTGGGAGTGGGATGAACTTTCTCAATTACCTATTTGCCGTACTCCCGATGCTCGGCGTGCTGATCTTCGTGCACGAGCTCGGTCACTTCGTCGTTGCAAAGATGTGTGGTGTGCGGGTTTTGAAGTTCTCCCTCGGTTTCGGTTCGCCGATTGGCTTTGGCGATATGCGACTGCGCTGGGTGCGCGGTGGTACCGAGTACGTGATCGCCTGGTTTCCGCTGGGCGGCTTCGTGAAGATGCTCGGTGAGCAGATGCAGGGAGTGCAGGGCGAAGAAGACGAGTACGTGCCCGATGCACGCCCCGACGAGTACCTCGATGCCAAGAACACCTGGCAGAAACTCGCGATTACTTTCGCTGGGCCCGCAATGAACTTGCTGCTTCCAGTCGTCGCTTTTGTCGGCGTACTCGGGGCAGGGGTGCTGCAGCCTTCGCCGGTTGTGGGCATGGTCGAGCCGCACTCTCCCGCGGCGATGGCGGGCTTGCAGGCAGAAGACCGCATTCTCACCGTGGACGCGGAAGAGGTGCAAAACTGGAGAGCGATCGAACGTGCGATTCGCGATCACGAGGACGTGCCGGTTCATTTTGTTGTCGAGCGTGACGGCGAGCAGCTCTCGATTGACGTCCCCGTCGATTTTCGCACCGGCATGGACGAGTTCGGCGATGTGATCAACATCGGTTGGATTGGTGTCGGGCATCGACGCCTGCCTACCCTGCTCGGTGTTCCGAAGCCCGACTCCCCGGCTGCGTTGGCGGGTTTGCTTTCGGGCGATCGCGTCATCCGAATCGCCGACGAAGAAGTTGAAGACTGGGCGGGGCTTTCCGCTCGCTATGGCGAGCAGCAGTATGGGAGCCATGTCGCGATTCGTGTCGCGCGCGGTAGCGGTGAAGACGTTGAAGAAGTCGATCTCTCCGTACCCGTCCTCGCGCACATTGACGAGTTGGGCGTAATCCCGGCAGCCGTGCTCGTGAGCGGCGTAAGCGAGGGCATGCCAGCCGCCGCCGCCGGTATCGAGGCAGGAGACTTGATCCTCGCCCTCGACGGCGAACCCGTCGGTAGCTTTCAAACCTTTGCCGAAGCCGTGCGCTCGAGCAAAGGCCGCAGCCTGACCCTCACGTATGGCCGCAACGGCGAGACAAAGGACGTCGAACTCGCCGCCAAGGAGAGCGAAGTACCGGGTCCGTTTGACATTACGGGCATGGAACAGAAGATGTATTTGGTTGGCATCACGCATGCATTTCCGTCGCTGCAGGGCGTGCTTCACACCGAGAAGGTGTTGAATCCGCTGGTCTCCATTCCGCGTGCGGTGGAGCTAACTGTTGAGCGAGCAGACTTGTTCTTGCGCAGCCTCGGCAAATTGGTGAGCGGCAACGTCGGGCTCGAAAACTTGTCCGGGCCGATCGGCATTGCTGAAGTGGCGCGGGCCTCTCTCGACAAGGGCTGGCTGCAGTACCTCGACACGATGGTGTTCATCAGCATCAACTTGGGCTTCTTGAACCTGCTTCCGATTCCGATTCTCGACGGCGGGCAGGCGTTGATCATCATGGTCGAAGGCATCAAGCGTTCTCCGATCTCACTTCGCAGCCGAGAGATTGTTCAGCAGATTGGCCTGACCTTCATCATGATGTTGATGGGGCTCGCTTTTTGGAATGATCTGTCGCGCCACTGGGGCGCGTTTGTAGACTGGCTGCGCGGCACCGGTCTGTGAGCATGGGCGCGAGTGAAAAACCCGCAGGGCTATGTCTTGCACTGTGTTCTGCCAGTCGTATTGCGAGCGTCGCGTTGCTCGAAGGCGACCGGCTCCTGCTCGAGCGATCGGCGGAAACCGACCGGCATCAAGCCGAGAGTTTATTGCCGTTAGTCGATGAGGTGTTGTCGGCGACCAGTACGCGCCTTGGCGACCTTGCCGGCATTGGGCTTTCTATTGGGCCCGGCTCGTTTACGAGTTTGCGTATCTGTGTTGCGACGGTGAAGGGGCTCGTGTTCGGAACGTCGCTCCCGGTTGTTCCCGTCTCAACGCTTCAAGCGCTCGCATTCGCCGGGGGCCAAGGTGAGAGCGATGCTCAGGCAATTGTTGCGACATTTAACGCCCAGCGAGACGAGGTTTACGCCGCAGGCTTTGCAGGGGCAGGCGGTGGCTTTGCCGCACGGCCCGACGTCCTTGGGGAGTTGGTCTACAGCGCCGATGAACTTGCCGAGCTGCTGCCGGCGGGTTGCCGATTGGTTGGCGACGGCGTGGCCGTCGTTGCAGAGCGCTTGGCCGAGTTGCGAGGCGAAGAAATTACCTGCGACCTCAAGGCTCCGAGAGAGGCCATGGCTGCGAGCATCGGCCAGCTTGCCGCTGCGGCACTCACACGCGGAGAGGGCCGGGGAGCGAGCGATTTGGCGCCAAATTATGTGCGTCGTGCCGAGGCCGAAGTAACCCGGACAAGCGAGCGTTTTGAGCCGCCGGCCGGGGCGGGGGGCTAGGCCACGATTCGCGATTTCGGGCCCTGCTGCCGCGGGCATCCGAGTCGCGCGACCGCTCGACAGGCGCCCTTTGACACCGAGGGAAACCTCTCGTAGTCTCGCGGGGTTAGCCCGACGGCACGAGCCCTCTCGGCAAGCCAGATGATTTCGGCATAACGTCCGATCGTCGGGGATGCGAAGCAAGCGCGCGGTGGCTTTCGCCACCCGGCAATGACTCAATCAAACGCTGATTTCTTGTTGATCCACAGCGACTCTCGTCGCGGGCGGACCAGCGGATCTAGATCAAGTAACCAAACCAAGCAAAACTCAGAACGGGCAAGACCCAGCCCCGAGAAGAATAAAAGGAAAACGAAACTCCGATGGCACTCAACATCTATTACGACAAAGACGCAGACCTCGGCCGCCTCAAGGGCAAAACCGTGGCGATCATCGGCTACGGCAGCCAGGGCCACGCTCACGCACAGAACCTCAACGCCTCGGGCGTAGACGTTGTCGTTGGCTTGCGCAAAGACTCCGCCAGCTGGTCGAAGGTTGAGGGCGCAGGTCTCGCCGTCGCAACCGTTGCCGACGCTTCGAGTCGAGCCGACATCATCATGCTGACGCTCCCCGACGAAGTCGCCGCCGACGTATACGCCAGCGAAATTGCGAGCAACCTCGAAGCCGGCAACTACCTCTGTGTTGCGCACGGTTTCAACATCCACTTTGAAGCGATCCAGCCGCCGGCCGATGTCGGTGTCTTCATGGTCGCGCCCAAGGGCCCGGGCCACACGGTTCGCGATCACTACGAAGCCGGCAAGGGTGTGCCGTGCCTCGTCGCCGTACACCAAGACCCGACGGGTGACACGCTGCAGATCGGCCTCGCCTACGCGAGCGCGATCGGTGGCGGCCGCGCCGGCATCATCGAAACCACGTTCAAGGAAGAGACCGAGACGGACCTCTTTGGCGAGCAGGCAGTTCTCTGCGGTGGCTTGACGGCCCTGATGCAGGCTGGTTTTGAGACCTTGGTCGAAGCGGGCTACGCCCCGGAGATGGCTTACTTCGAGTGCATTCACGAAGTGAAGCTGATCGTCGACCTCATTTATCAGGATGGCGTTGCGAACATGCGCTACTCGGTTTCGAACACGGCCGAGTACGGTGACTTTGTCACCGGCCCGCGCATTGTCGATGCCGGCACCAAGGCTCGCATGAAGGAAGTCCTCACGGAGATCCAGAACGGCGAGTTCGCCAAGCGCTTCATCCTCGAGAACAAGTCGGGTGGCATTGCATTCAAAGCCATGCGACGACACGCAGCCGAGCACCAGATGGAAGAAGTCGGTGCCCGATTGCGCGGTTTGATGCCGTGGTTGAAGGAACGCCAGTTGGTGGATCGCTCGAAGAACTAGATGCGTCGCGCGAGAGTCTCGCGCCTCGTGCTTGACTGTTCTCTTGTCGTTTTCGACAGCTCTTTACAGCGTTAGAGGTGGGGGTCTTTCGGTGGATACAGACGCCACGGACACAAAGGCCACACGCAGGGGAGGACGCCGCCGCAAGCGGGGGCCTCGCGGGCGTGGGGTTGGTACCGGCTTTGCTCCGCTGATCCCCCACATCTTGACCACGATGAACCTCGCGGCGGGCTTTTTTGCCATCGCGAAGGCGAGCACGGGAGACCCCTTGCAAGCCTCTTGGGCGATTCTGGTCGCGGGCATTTTTGATGTGCTCGACGGACGTGCGGCTCGCTACACGAACTCGGTCAGCAAGTTCGGCATGGAGTACGACTCGATCGCGGACACGGTCTCGTTCGGGGTCGCTCCGGCCATGATCGCGTTTCACGCCGGGCACTTCATGGAGCTGGGCTGGACTGGCTGGGTGATGGCATTCATGTTTACGGCGTGTGCCTCGCTAAGGCTTGCTCGCTTCAACGTGACGGCGGGCAAGTATCGGGGCCGCTTCGACGGCCTGCCGAGCCCTGCGGCAGCGGGCATGGTGGTTTCGACGGTTTGGTTCATCACGTTTTTGCGCGAGGGCGGCATTCACATCAACGTGCCGGCCGCGTTGCCCGCGATCGGCGTAGCGCTGGTGGGCTTGCTGATGGTTTCGCCGATCCCGTATCGCAGCAATAAAGATCTTCCAAAGTTCGGCGGCTACCGCTCGATCGTTGTGGCGGTTGTTGTTTCGGTCGCACTCATCGCAAGGCCCGACGTCAGCTTCTTTGTCGTCGGCGTCATCTACATATCGTCCGGGCCGTTTGAACTTTTGTATCGCTATCGCACAGGCAAGAGTCTGGAACTGGTCAATCCCTTCGACGAAGAGGATGATCCAGACCTCGCAGAGAACGGAGCCAATGGGGGACCCTCATGACCCAGGATTTGATTCGCATCTTCGACACGACCTTGCGCGACGGAGAACAGTCGCCGGGTTGCAGCATGAACAAACTAGAGAAGCTGACGCTTGCAAGACAGCTGGAGAAGCTTGGCGTCGACGTCATTGAAGCGGGCTTCCCGATTGCGAGCGAAGGCGACTTCCAAGCCGTTGAAGCGATCGCAAAAGAGATTCGGGGACTTATCGTCTGCGGTCTGGCGCGCACGGGTAGCGATGACATCACGCGGGCGGGGCAGGCGCTTGAACACGCTGCGAAGCCTCGGATCCACACGTTTATTGCAACCAGTGACATCCACCTGAAGTACAAGCTGCGGATGAGTCGCGAGCAGGTGCTCGACGAAGTCGTGCGCTCGGTCACCCAAGCCCGCAGCCTGGTGGACGACGTTGAGTTCTCGGCGGAAGACGCGACCCGCTCGGACCCTGACTACCTCGTGCAAGTTTTTGCAGCGGCCATCGAAGCCGGCGCATCGACACTGAACGTGCCCGACACGGTTGGTTACACGACCCCAAACGAGTACGCAGCGCTGATTGGGGATTTGCGTGCGCGGGTGCCTGGTGCAGAGAGTGTCGTGTTCTCCGTGCACTGTCACAACGACCTCGGCCTGGCAGTTGCCAATAGCCTCGCCGCCATTGGCGCGGGCGCTCGACAAGTCGAGTGCACGGTCAACGGCATTGGCGAGCGCGCGGGCAACACGTCTCTCGAAGAAGTCGTGATGGCGATCCGCACGCGGCAGGATCAATTCGCCGCGATCGATACCGAGATCAACACAAGAGAAATCTATGCTTCGAGTCGGCTGCTTTCTTCGATTACCGGCGTTCAGGTGCAGCCCAATAAGGCCATCGTCGGCGACAACGCATTTGCTCACGAGGCCGGTATTCATCAAGACGGCGTGTTAAAGGCGGCCATCACCTACGAGATCATGACGCCCGAGTCGATCGGTCGCGCTTCCAACGAACTCGTGCTCGGCAAGCACTCGGGGCGACATGCCTTTCACGAGCGCCTCGAAGAGCTTGGGCTGTCGGTCGAAGGCGACAATTTCGAACAAGCTTTTATTCGCTTCAAGAGTCTCGCGGATGCAAAGAAGTCGATCTTCAACGAAGACCTCGAAGCGATCGTTGCCGACATGGTCACCGCTGAAGATGACCGCTTTGCGCTCGGTGAGTTGAGCATTACATGCGGGACGTTTGGCACGCCGAGTGCGACGGTTGAGATCAAGGTCGACGGCCAGAGCCAGAAGTGCACCAGCCTCGGTGTCGGGCCCGTGGATGCGATTTTCAAGGGCATCAGCGAACTCACCGAAACCAAGAGCGCGCTTGAGAAGTACCAAGTGCACGCAGTGACCGCGGGCCTCGATGCTCTCGGTGAAGTCTCCGTGACCGTCAGCGAAGAGGGCCGCCGTGTGATCGGCCGAGGGGCGCACGAAGACGTCCTGGTCGCGAGCGGCAAGGCCTATGTGCACGCCCTGAACAAGCTCGAATGGCACAAGCGGCGAAGGCCGGTCACGTCGCCTAAGGGCATCTGAAACGAACTCCAGCTGGCTTGGTTGCGATGAACGTGTGGCGGCAACGCCCGCGCAGCCCGTGCCCCGTATGAAAACCAAAAACTCTGAAAAAGGAAATTCGATGGATCGTATTGTTGTACTGCCCGGTGACGGGATTGGTCCCGAGGTAACGCGGCAGGCACAGCGTGTGCTCGAAGTGGTTTGCGAGCGGCA
>JBLHOB010000026.1:0-12822 GCA_047619425.1 Myxococcota bacterium | reverse complement strand
AAGGCCTTGGTGCCTGGGTGCCGGTGTCTTTCGTACTCGGATGCATTGGCTACTTCGGTAGCGATCACATCTTCGAGTGGAAGAGTGAAGGCGCGGTGTACGGCAAGGAAGCTTGGCTCAACGCAACACGCGTTTACACCACGGACTTGTTGATCCTCTTCGTGCTTGCCTTGCTGACGTTGTGGTTCCTTAAGGTTTCCAACCGTCCGATGCTCAAGAACATGGCTGACAACGGTACGGGCTTTGCGCAGAGCATGGCCAAGAAGTGGACCGCCAACTGGCGCGGCGATGTCGAAGAGCGCGATTACGCCTTCGACCTGCTTTCGCGACGGGCGCCACCGATCTTGTTCTTCTACGCCGTCGGTTTCTCCTTCGTCGTGTTTGATCAGGTCATGTCGATGGAGCAGACCTGGTTTTCGAACCTCTTCGGCGCCTACGTGACGTGGGGTGGCATTCTCTCTGCCGTCGCAGCAACCGCACTTTGGACTTGCTTGCACAAAGACGACAAGAACTTTGCTGGCTTGATCACCGAAGACCGGATGCACGACATCGGCAAGCTCGTCTTCGCGTTCTCGATCTTCTGGATGTATCTCTTCTGGTCGCAGTACTTGGTAATTTGGTACGGCAACCTGCCCGAAGAGACGCAGTTTTTCGCAGACCGCCTCGGCAACCAGTTTCTCGTCGACAAGGGTGCAGTCAGCGCCTCGGCATGGGCCAAGGCCTGGTCGAGTTGGGACTTTGATTGGGCGCGCTTGAGCACGGCTTATGGCTGGACCGCAATGGCAACTTGGGCCTGTCTCTGGATCATCCCGTTCTGGGTTCTCCTCGGACAAGCTGCCAAGAAGAGCAAGTGGGTTCTCGGCCCGGTCTCATGCATCGTGCTGTTTGGCTTCTGGCTCGAGCGAAACCTGCTGATTTGGCCTTCGGTGATCAAGGACGACAGCATGTCGTACCTGGGTCTCTATCAGGTCCTGATCGCGCTTGGCTTCTTCGGAGCCTTCGGTCTGGTCTTCTTGGTATACACGCGAGTGTTTCCGACGATCTCGATTCCAAAAAAGAGCTGAGCTCGCTAGACGACGACGCTCTTTGTTTGCGTCGATTGCTTATGCAGTTTGGGCGTCGACATTATTGAAAACAAACAACGCCCCTTCTCGCGATGAGAAGGGGCGTTGTTTGTTTGGGGTCGCGTTTTCACAAGTCCGGCGTAGCAGATGCCGAGAAGGCCTGTATGCTCAGATCCAACCGTCGGGAGCTGAACCCACTTTGAGTTTCACCGCGTGACAACAGCGCTGCCAACGCAATCGACTGCACAGGACTCTGAAGCAGTGGAAGAGCGGATCCCCACCTCGCGGCTCGGTGTCGAGTTTGTTGTCAGCGACGCGGGGCTCGAGATTACATCGCCCCGCAGTTGGCTGCGCACCTCGGTAATCGCGCTGAGCGAGATCACTCATTTTTCAGCGAACAAGCGCTGGTTTTGGCTCGGCACGACGCGCGACATCATGAGCTTCTCGCGGCGACGGTTTCGCGATGAAGACGGCCCGGAGCGATTGTCTCAAGCCCTTTGCCGGGCGATCGCGCGAAAGCCTCATGGGTTAGAGCAACTCGCGAAGATCAACCAGATCAACGGCCTTGCTCGACAGCCAGCGCCGCAGTGGGCCGCCCGGATCTTGGCATTGGTGTGCGTTCTCGTTTACTTCCTGCAGTACAGCGACCCGTTTATCGAAGAGGTCGCTTCCTTTGTTCCAGAGATGGTGTCGTCGGGACAGTTGTGGCGCTTGGTGAGTGCAAACTTCTTGCACGGGCCGATCTGGCATTTGCTCTTCAACTTGCTTGGGCTGTTGGGCCTCGCGGTTTTGGTTGAGCGCCCGCTGGGCTCTGGGCGTACCGCCATCGTGATGGCTGCGGCGGGTGTCATGGCAATGCTCACGAGTTACCTCGCTGAGGCCGGCATTGTGGTTGGAGTGTCGGGTGTCGTGATGGGACTGGCTGGCGCGGCGATGTGCCTTGAGTTTCACAACAGCGACCGGCTGCCAGTGTGGTGGCGGGTGCCGCGCGCACCCTTTGTCACCTTGATGCTGATTGAACTCGCCATTGGGTTCAGCGTGCCGTTTATCGCCGGCCCTGCGCACTTCGGCGGCTTTGTCGGAGGCTATCTCGCGACGCGACTTTTGGTGGGCGGGGGTGTCATGCGTCGGCCGATTCCACCTTGGATGCGCCGTGTCGGAGCCGCAACGGCGTTCGTCGTTCTGCTTGCCCTCGTAAACGTTGCGCTCTTGATCACACGCGAGTCAAACGCGATGGAGCGCTACGCAAAGCAATTGCTCGCGACCTCGGAGATGAGCGCATACGCGTACAATAGTGTTGCGTGGCGCATGGCTACCGAAAGCTCCGCCGACGTCGAGCAGCTGGGCGTGGCACAGGATTTGGCGGAGGCTGCTGCCGACCGAACCGAGCACTACGATCCGCAGATCCTTGACACTCTTGCCGAAGTGCTGTTTTCCCGGGGCGATGTCGAAGGAGCCCTGCGGACAATTGACGAGGCAATTCGGCTAACCAACGCACAGCGCTATTACGTCGAGCAGCGCCGTCGCTTTACCGGCGAACGGGCTGTCGACGACAGGCCTGACCCGCCTCCACGACCGTTGCGAGTTCGCGAAGTTGTTGACGATGGCCCTGAGGGCATCCTGATCTAGCGCGTGGCCACTGCGACCTTATCACTGCGACTTTATCGCCGTGGGGGTTCGATCTCGTCGCCATCCGAGGCGATGTGAATGCCGCCGTCATAGCTTTGCTGGACACTGCCCGTGACCTGGAAGTTGTAGAACGGTGGCGGCCGCAAGCGTACAAGCACCACGTTGTCCACGTTCGCCCGCGATGCGATGCTGCCGACGTCGATGAGGGGCGTGTGGAGTTTGGCCTCTAGACGTAGGAGCTCGGGGTCGATCATGATCCCCGCTTCCTCGGCATCTTCGGCGGGCGGGATGATCACGCCTTCGTGAAACAAGAAGTTGGCATCTGCCGCAAATTCGACGACGGCCTCGGGAGCCCAGCCTGCGCCGACGACCACGAGCGAGCGTCCATCCCGATCGAAGCGCCAGGCGAGTGCCGGAGTGGGGCCGCCGGGGAGATCGGCAGTCGTAATTTCAAGACCGTCGAGGTCAGCGGTCCAGCCGGGATTGATGTCGTGTCCAATCAACACTCCGCCTTCGGGGGGCAAACCGCGCCCGGCACCTTCGGCGGCAATTCCGATCGCATGTGCGGCAACCAAGGCTTCGCAAAACGCCTCAGTTCCGGGAGGGCCATAGACCCGCAAGGGCTTCGTGCGAGGTTGTCGCCAGCCGGTCAGAAACAGATCGTCGAGCCCGACTGTGTTCTCGGGAAGCAGACTGGTCAGCAGCACCGCTTCGGCCTGAGCCAACGGCAGCCGCGCCGCGCGCATGGATTCTGCGATTCCGCGTCCTGCGTCCACGAGTACGAGCCGTTCATCCCAACCAATGGCGATCGAGGGGCCCATGCGCTCGGGGTTTTCGAAACCGTTGCCGCTGCCCACGACTACGGCTTTGAGATTGCCGAAGTATTGGTCGTCCATGGGGCCGACGAGCTCGCCGATCTCGGCTGCGCGGTAGATCACGCAAGACGAGGCCCAGCTGACCGCCATAACGATAGAAAGAATTACGTACAGAATTAGGCGGGCGTTCATGGGTCGTAGCTTCCAGTGAGTGTTGGAGGGTGCGCGACGCCAGGTCGCTTTCCCTAGGGTTTCTTTAGTGTTTCTAGCGTGTTGCCGCAGTAGAGCGCACTTTTGTGAGGCGCTCTTGGGCGCCGGGCAGTCTAGCTAGGATTTTGTCCAGTGGAGCCCGGATTCGTTCTCGGTCAAAACCCGAGTGGCCCGAGCTCAAACACTCCGATACGTTGGTTGGTAGGGGATATCACTCATCCTCGAGTCTTTTTGTGAGGCAACGGGTTCAAGTCGTCAGATTTGACACGGTGTCATACGGGAAGGCGGCCTGTAGGGGTAGGAGCGGCGCCCACCCTGGTAAGCGGGAGTCGGACGCGGGGTACTGGGCCCTGCTTGGACATCTCTATGCCGGCACAAGGGGGTACTAGGTGATACATAGCGATTCTACGGCGAGTGAGGTGGCGGCGTTCTAGCCGCGAACTGAACATTGATCGTCAAGAAGATACGGTGATGTGGGGAACGCAAAGTTTCCAGCGCCACCGGCCCTGGGAGCGCGGATGCCGTAGCCGCTTTTGAATAGGGTCACCATGATCCGCTCCCAGGGAATCTTGATGCTTCGCGGACCGCGCGGCTTTTCGCCGAGTTCTGCGTTGGTCGAGCTTGCAGTACACCGGTACAGCTGCGGTCTCCCGCCTTGATCTCGGCGAAAATCCACGCGACCTGATGGGGTTTGATTCTTGGTTGAATCGGGCCCCTTTTTTATTTGATCGCGAGCGGGTTGATCGGCGAGCCGACGGCCCCCGTGATGGGCAGCGGCGGCGCGGTAAACAAGAACGAGTAGTTGCCGTCCTCTGCGCATGCGTCTGCGAGATCATCGAGGTAGAAGATCTCGCCAAAGGTCACGCCCGTGTTTCGGATCGAAACCATGTGAAGCGGCTGAAAACAGTCGGCGGTTTCGTTGGGTCTCACTTCCAAGCCCCAGGTGTCAGTCGCTACTGCCGCGATCTCGCGTTCGTATAGCCAGCGTGCACAGTAAAGGGAAAGGCCGGGGGCCGGGCCGCCGCAGTACCCCTCCCACGACTTGCTTTCAAGGCAGCGCGTCATCATGCCAGTGCGCACGAGCAGGATATCTCCCGACTCAATCGTAACGCCAAAGGCTTCGGCACAGGCGTCGAGGTCTTCGGGCATGATCGCCGTGCCGTCCTCAAGCCATTCGCATCCCAAGTGCTTTGGCATGTCGAGCAACACGCCGCGCCCAACGACGTCGGCCTTGAGTTTATCAATGGAGTTGGCTTTCGCGCCTTGGCTCGTGACCAAGCGAATGTCGCGGCTGTTGTACATCAGGCCGTCGTAGTAAATGTGCGACAGCGCATCCCATTGGGTGCCACACTGCAGTGGCATGGTGACGGCGTCGTCGGCGTAGCGGAAGCCACCGCGCAAGTGATCCTGCGCGCCAGCCAATGCGTCGCCACCGTCGGCCAGCATGACGTGAATTGGGTTGTGGCGGCCGCCTTTTCCGGTTTGGGGGCCATTTTCATCAAAGGGGAGGGCGCACGAAATCACGCGCCCACTGCGCGGTAGGGAGCAAGCGTTCAACACGCGGCCGGGTGTGATGAAGTTGAGCGTGCCCCGCTCGTCGTCATCTCCCCAACGGCCCCAGTTTGAATAGCGCTCGCCCCATTCACGTACGGTGTTCGCGTCCAGTGGTTGTCGCATCTTCTACCTCATCGGGTGGTGGAGCCAACTTCCTGGGCCAGCAACTCTTCCGCGCGTTTCACATCTTCGGGCACGTCAATTGCGACCGACTGCCATCCTTCTACTTTGCCGACACGAATCGGCAATCCATGTTCAAGGGCTCGCAGCTGTTCGAGTGCCTCGCTTATTTCGGCAGGGGTTCGGGTAAGTTGAATGAACTGCATCAAGAACTCTTTGCGATACGCGTAGATTCCGATGTGCTGCCAATACATCGCGTCCGGGTGAGCGTGATGAGGATGCGGAATCGGAGCTCTTGAGAAGTAGAGCGCATTGCCCAAGCGGTCGAGGGTCACTTTGACACGATTGGGGTTCTCGATGTCGGCGGCGTCGGCTGCATGAACGAGGGTTGCCATGCCGTGGCATCTCGCCTCGGTGAGCGTCTCAACGAGAATGTCTACGACAAAGCCCTTGATGAGGGGTTCGTCGCCTTGAATATTCACGATGACATCGTCGGGCAGGGCCGAGGCAGCTTCGGCGAGGCGATCCGTTCCAGTTGGGTGATCGCTTCGGGTCATCAAAACCTTTGCGCCAAAGCCTTTGCAGCAGTCTGCAATTCGCTCGTCATCGGTGGCTACGAAGACCTCACGTAGGGTTTTTGCTGTGCGGGCACCCTCCCAAACGCGTTGAATCATCGGTACACCTGCGATCCGAACCAGGGGTTTACCCGGGAACCGCGAAGATCCAAAACGCGCGGGGATGATACCGGCAGCAGTCATAGTGGCATGTTAACTAAAGGTCGAATGCGCCGCAGCATTGGCGGCTACTCGCAGCGAATTGAATCGCTATGCTCGAAAGGCGCGGGTTGGTTTTGACGAAGACGGCGTTATCGCACAGCAGGCATTGTGCTGGAGATGGCTGTGATGAAATTGATTGAAGTCGAGTGAGGTTGCAGACGAGCCGTGTGCAACGGGTATACGAACAAGCCGAGGCTTTGGTCTTGGTCGACACCAAGTTGGAAATCAGCGGCTACCTGCTCCGCGATGCCTACGTGAGCTGGGATATCCAGAAACAGGAGTGAACCCGACATGGATCCGAAAACTCTGTACTGGACGTTCGCATTCATCAATATGGGCTGCGTCGTCGGTCTCGGGTTGTATGGGCGTGCGCAGCAAAAGGCCGGCAACGCGAAGCGACACGCAATCATGATGATCGCGGCCAGTTGTCTTGTGGTTGGCTTTCTGGTTTCTTACGGCTTAAAGCTCGCCTTCCTCGGCCGAGAGGACTTGACGCTCTGGACTCACGCCGCGCTTAACACACTGCGGTTTCACGAGACCTGTGTTCTCGTAATGGTCGTAGGCGGCGGCCTCGCGATTCGCTGGGGGCGAGCACTTCGCAAGACGCGTTCTTATACGCTCAACCCGGATGACCCGTCCGCGAGCGAGTCCCTCGTCAGTCGGCATCATCGAGCTGGGCAAGTCGCGCTAGTAGGCGCCGCACTCGGCTTTATCTCTTCGGGTTTCGTGCTCGCCGGGATGTACGCTCGACTGCAGTAGCCGCGCGTCGGCTGTCACCGAGGGCACGTTTCGTCGGCTCGTGTGCGCAATAAGCGACCCAGGAAGAAGTACGAATTCGCTTCGCGTAGTCGGCAGAGCCTTTGTTGCTGCTCAGCCGGCGAACGGACTCGCTGCCCCCACCATCACCCTTCCCGAGCCAATTCGAGTGTCTGGGTCACTCGCTGATTCCCGGATTGTAGAGCCGCGTTATGCGCCTCTGCCTGGACCGCAATTAGAAAATCTCGCACCACGCGTCGGCTTTACCGCCCCGCGAAGGAATGGAATCTAAGAGAGAATTTGCGCGCGCGGTATCGGGAAGACCTTGGATTTACTCCGGAGGTTTCTAATGGAGTGACACCAGCAGATGTTCCGAGTTCGGGATGCGATCAACACACATGGGCTTCGATTCTTTGGCGCGCGTTTCACCTTGAAAGGTCGGGTGCTATCGCTGCCAGAAGGTGGTTCGTTAAGGATTCTCACTGGAAGCCGAAGTAGCAATCACGTTCAACCCATTTTGTGCCGTTGCGTTGTTGAAGATGCATGGAATGAGAACCGAGATCATCTTGTGTGAAATTGAAAAGGAGCGTTAGCGATGGCCATCACCAGCGAAATATCTGCAGAGCAGGAGAGCCTTGCTATCAAAGTCTCTGGACGATTCGACTTTTCTCTTCACGAAGAGTTTCGAGCTTCTTATTCGGAGGTTGAGGCAAAGGGCTTGAAGGTGGTCGTCGACTTGGCGGAGGTTGAGTACATGGATAGTTCGGCTCTTGGAATGTTGTTGTTGCTGCGCGAGTACGTTGGTGAAGACCAGGCGAAAGTTCGTCTCATCAATGGAGCGCCCGAAATCATGAACATCCTTCACGTGTCAAACTTTGATCAGCTCTTCAAAGTTGAATAGCGGCCTGGCACCTTTTCGAAGACTGCGTTCGTCGTGTCGACGACGGCTCGTGAAGTGGTAGTCGACAGCGATTCGTCCGAGAGGCTCTTGTTTCTCGTCGTTGCGGATGACGCGACGAGTGCAATGGTTCTGCGCCGTACTCTTGCGAAGCTTGGGCACGATGTACTTCTTGTGAATAGCGGCAAAGAAGGCGTGCGCATATTCGAGGCCGAACGCGTCGACATGGTATTGATGGACGTCCAGACGCCCAGCATGGATGACTTTGAGGCAACCCGGCAGATCAAGGCTCAGCGCAGCGACGAATTCGTGCCCGTGGTCTTCCTCACCGGCAGCACCGATGAAGCGGCGTTGGCGCAGTGCGTTGAAGCGGGTGGCGATGACTTTCTTAGAAAGCCTTATAGCCGCGTGGTGCTTCACGCGAAGATCAATGCGCTCTGCCGCATTCGCGACTTCCACAAGGAGAGGATGATCCAGCGCGACATTGTGGCGCGGCATCAAGAGCGTCTGATCCAGGAGCAAGAGGTCGCAGAGAAGCTGTTCTCGAACATGGTGAATCGCAGTCGCACCGGCGTCGGGAATGTCCGCTGCATGGTGAGCCCGGCCTCGATATTCAACGGCGACCTGGTGTTGACCGGGGTGACACCGTCGGGTGGCGTCCGCGTTTTGGTGGGCGACTTTACGGGACACGGCTTACAGGCGGCAATCGGGGCGTTGCCCGCTGCCGATATTTTCTATTCGATGACCGAGAAGGGATTCTCAATCACAGACGTCATTCGCGAGTTGAATGAGAAGTTGGTGAGCATTCTTCCGACCAGTATGTTTTTTGCGTGTGCCCTGATGGAACTCGATACCGAGCATGACCGGCTTTCCATTTGGTCAGGAGGGATGCCCGATGTGATCGTGAGTGGGCGAGACGGAAAGATCCGCCGGCGGCTGCAGTCAAAGCATGTCGCGCTGGGAATCGTCTCGAACAGCTGCTTGAAAGCCGTGCCCGAAAATATTCCGATCGAAATCGGCGACCGGGTGTACCTTTTTTCGGACGGCATCATTGAAGCGAGTTCGCCAGACGAAGAAATGTATGGACAAGGTCGGCTCGAGGCGTTTATCGGCGAGAATGCGGAACGCGATGACTTCTTCGAGGCGCTCTCCAGCCAAGTGCTGCAATTCACGCAGTCGTGCTTGCAAAAAGACGACTTCACCCTCGCAGAGGTTTGCCACATCGGGCCCGTTGCCGGAAGAGACGTCGCAACGACGTCGCGAGTTTTGCGCGAGCCCATGCACTGGAGCTCTGAATTGGTGCTCGACGCCGATACGCTTCGCGGAGTCGATCCCCTGCCTCTGCTCATGCAGTCCGCTCTCGACATCCAGGCCCTGCACCAACATCGAGAGAAGATCTACATGGTGTTGGCCGAGCTTTACTCCAATGCACTCGACCACGGTCTGCTGCAGCTCGATTCGCGGTTGAAGGAGACACCCCAGGGCTTCAGGGAGTACTACACCCTGCGCGCCAAGCGGCTCGAGGACTTGTCTGTGGGTCGAATATGTATTCGCCTTTCTCACGAGCGCAGCGAGGCCGGAGGTCGCCTTTCTATCCATGTAGAGGACAGCGGCCCGGGCTTTGATTTTGAATCAAAGACTCGCTCTCTCGAAGCAAACTCAAGCAACAGCGGCAGGGGCATGGCACTGATCCGCTCGCTTTGTGATCAAGTCGTGTACTCGGAAGCGGGCACGTGTGTCGACGCGGCGTACTTCTGGAGTAACGAGACGTAGTAACGAGAGCTCGCAACGCAACGCCGGGGTGTTCGTCGGCGAAGCGGCACTTCCCGTTACAAGCCCGGCTCACTGGATTGACGTTCTACTCGAACCGCTTGCGTAGAGCTTACGCGTCGACCTACAAGCGAATGCGAGACGCCGGCCTGCGATTCGACGAACTGCGATGCAACATGGCGCCGAGAATCATGCCCGCAGCGAGAATGCTCGCGCCGGCGATCAACTCGGGGTAACGCGCACCGGCGCGGAGTTTCGTGTTGTCGAAGATGAGCCGTTCAATTTCGGCTCGCTGCAAACCGTCTTTCTCTGCAAGAGTCTCATTCTCTTTGCGCAGGCGGCCGGCTTCGTCGGTGTTTGTCGAAAGTTGACCACGCAATTGCTCGGTCTCGCTTTCAAGTTGCACGAGGCGAATCGTCGGAGGCGGTTCGGGTTTGAGGTAGCCCTCGAGGATCCACCCGTCGGTTCCGTCGGCGAGCCGAACCTTGGTCCAACCCTCGACGCGCTCAAGCACCCCGAGCTCGTCGTTGGTCGCTACAACGCCCTTGATCCGATACTGGTTGCCGGGGCCACTGCGCAAGTTGAGGCGCACTTCACGACGCACCCACGCCCGCTCTTGGCCGAAGGCCGGCGGCGGTGTCAGGGTTTCGAGAACGCCGGCTGCGAGTACGAGTACGGTCAGCAGCCAGATCGCGGAGCGTGCGCTCGTCTGGCGAATTGCTCCGAGATGTTCGATGGGGTGCTCGCGGAGGTGATCAGGGACTTCTGTGTTTTTTCGGACGATCGACACCAAGTGCTTCCTTTCTCTCAAATCTGTCATATCTAGCGTATGGCCGTCTCGGGTGGGTGTTGACTTGATCGAGGCCCATCCCGGCCCGCAATTCAGTGGGCAGCAATGTACCAAATGTCCGCACGGGGTCAGGCTATTTTGCATTTGGGCCAGGGATGTTCAATTCGCTTCGGTGTGGAAAATGCTGAAAATCCTCTGCGTCCGCGCAACCTCTTCCGCGCGAAGGGGTTTTGGCTTTTGCCCCCTGCTGCTCGAAAGCCGAGTTTGGGAGCATTTGAGAGGGCTTGGAGGTGCGGGGCGAGATGTTTATCGAATCGCGTCTCCGCAGGACCTCAGCCGGCGAGCTGGGCACATAGCCCACCGACTCGCCGGAAATCGCAATACAACCAAAGGAATCACACGCATGACACGTATCACGACCTTTTTCGTCGCAGCCTTTGTGCTGTCGGCAGCGGCAAGCGCTTCTGCGGGGCCCCCCGATGAACGTCAGCACAAACAGTTGCAGCGTATCGAGAAGGGGATCGAAAAGGGCACTCTCGGCCCGAGAGAGGTTCGACGCTTGAACCGCCAACAGGACCGCATTGCCGCCAGTATCGAACGCATGCGCGGCAATGACGGAAAGCGCGGCCGCTTTGAGCGCGCCAAGCTGCGCCACAGGCAGCGCCGTGCGTCGCGGCAGATCGCCTTCGCCAAGCGCAGTCGCGTGCGGAGATAGCAGGCCGGCTGCCCGAGCGGCCTGCGTGTGACCAAAGCGCGCCTGCACGCCCACGTATGGGTGCGGGTGCCAAACACGTGGGCTATCACAGTCACTCCTCGCGAGTCGATTGATGGGTGGGCCTAGTTCTGACCGAAGATGGCAAGGGGATCGATTGGAGGGACGCGGTCGGTCCGGCAGCCATCGCGCTAGTCGCCCTATGGGCTTTGTCCCGAAGCTGGGCGTTTGGGCCCGACATCCAGGTTGATTTTGGACGCGAGCTCTATGTGCCATGGCGGCTCGTCGCGGGGGCTCGACTCTACGAGGACGTCGCGTTTTTCAACGGCCCTCTTTCTGTCTACTGGCACGCGCTCTGGTTTGAAATCGCCGGTGTAGGCCTGCAGGCGATTAAGATTTCAAACCTTCTGATCGCGGGGCTCATCGCCGGGCTGATCTACAAGCTGACTACGCGCTTGGCCGATGCGGTTGCGGCCACGGCAGCGACGTTGTTATTTGTCGGAGCGATTGCATTTGGGCAGTTTCAGCCCATCGCCAATTACAACTACCTGACACCCTACTCACACGAACTCGTGCATGGAGTTGCGCTTTCGCTATTCGCCTTGCTTTGGTTTGCAAAACAGAGCCAAGGAGGTGAGAGGGCTCGCACACCCGTCTTGTTGGGCGCGCTACTGGGCCTGGTGTTTTTTACAAAGATCGAAGTCTTCGCGGCCCTCTCCGCGGCATTGGGGACGGGGATTGCACTGGAGTTGTGGCTAAAAGCGCGACTGCGCGCGCAAGCCACTCGCTGGCTCTTGCGGTTTGTTTGCGGCTTTGGTGCTGTCATCGTCGTCGGGCTCATCGCACTTGCCGCGATGGTCGGGGCTGCGGCGGCGATTGCAGGAGTGTTTGAGCCTGTACGCGCGATCTTCGCGACGGACGTGACGTCACTTCCTTACTACCGGTGGGTGATGGGGACGGCGGATGTCGCCAAGAGTCTGCGGGACATCGCGCAATGGCATCTCTATTACGCCGCGGTGTTGTTGCCCTTGATCGGTCTTGCCTTTGCGGTTGCTGCGTTCGGCCGGTCGCGAGGGAAGGGGAACAAGGAGAGCGGCAAAAAAGGCAAGGGGAAAACCAAGTCGAAAGAGAGTCAAATCGCGTTGCGTCGCGTCGCAAGCGAGCGAGAAAATCGCATCGCGGGAGCGCTTGGTCTTGTGTTCGTTGTACTCGCCGTTGTTTTTCCTCTCGCACCCGATTGGGCGGTGCGTTCGATTCGTCCTTTGCCCGTGCTCGTGCCGCTCGCCATCATCGGGCTCGTGGTGAGGATGTTGCGCGTGAAGAACGCAGCGTACATTCCCCATGTCTGCGTGCTGGTCTTCGGCTTTGCGTTGCAGTCGAAAATGCTGCTCAACGCCCAGTTCGGGCATTACGGTTTCGCACTGCTCTTGCCGAGTGCGCTTGCGCTCGTGGTTGCGTTGGTATCAGTCGCTCCAATGGCGATCGAACGGGCGGGGGGCTCTGGGGCAATCTTTCGCCTGGGTGCCTGCGCGCTCGTGTTCGCAGTCGCTCTTGGTCTGAACGAACGCACCGAAGCCAATAGGGCTCGGCGTACCCAACCGGTTGGACGCGATGCCGACGTCATGATTTCGGACTTTCGGGCCATGGATGTCACGCGCGCGCTGGCTTGGCTTGCAGAGACAGAATCCGAGGCCACGGTCGCAGTCCTGCCCGAAGGCGTGATGCTCA